>DASVTA010000337.1:0-10735 GCA_036387815.1 Allosphingosinicella sp. | reverse complement strand
CAACCCCTTCTCCACCGGCCTCCAGTCCGCGCTCGTCGAGTCCGGCGTGAAGGCGCATGTCGGCTTCCTCCTCGGCGGAGCAGACACGCCCGCCCAGTGCACCCACACGCCCAGGCTCGCCAACGGGATCCAGATCTTCCCCGGATCGGTGCCGATCTACCGCGGGTCCACGCTGATCGGCGCGATTGGGGTATCCGGCGACGGAATCGATCAGGACGACATGATTTCCTTCCTCGGAGCCCACAATGCCGGCCTTCGCCTGGGAACCTTCGGCAATGCCGACCCGGCCCGGCGCTCCGACCAGATCGTCGTGCCCGCCGCGGGCGGGGTTCGCCTGCGCTACGTCTCCTGCCCGTTCGCGCCCTTCCTGGGCACCGGCGAGCAGAATGTGTGCCAGGGAAAATGAGCGTTTCCGGCGCGGTGGCGCTTCTGTTGGCTGGGGCGGCCCCCCAGGCGTCGGATCGTCATCCCGGACTTGATCCGGGATCCATGAACACCGCCGGTGCCGGATCGGCCGCGGCCGTGTTCATGGATTCCGGCCTCCGCCCGAATGACGCGATGGCCTTTCGGGAGGAGCCCCAAGACCCCCTCCCCTCGCGGCCGACGGAGGAGGGCCGCCGCCGGCCCGGTATTCCCCAGAACGAGCTGGAGGACCCGGTCAGCCAGGACAATCCCGGAGCGGTGCGCGCCCCTCCCCCGGAGGCCTTTCCGACCGACCAGATCCCGGTCCCGGACCGCTGGCGCCTGATCGAGACGCTCGGCATCGTGAAGGAGCGCTGGTTCGACCCCTACAACCAGAACACGTTCAAGGGCGATCGGCCGATATGCATCCCGAGCGCCGAGGAACAGGCGAAAAGGCGATTGGAAGGGCGGCCGAAATGCCGCACCCCCGCCTTCCTGGGTCTCGACGGGGACGACTGGTTCTTCGTCGTCAACGCCGTCTCCGACACCGTCGCCGAGCCGCGCACCTTCCCGATCCCCGTCGGTATCCAGACGACGGCCCGCCCCGGCAGCAACGATGTCTTCGGCCGCAACGACAGCCTGCTGTTCTCCCAGACCTTCATCGCCGGCGCCGCCCTGATCAAAGGCTCAACGGCCTACATGCCGCCGCACGTCGAATACCGGCTGACGCTCGCGCTCAACGTCAGTTACGCCGACGTCGCCGAGCGGCGGGTGCTGTTCGTCGAGCCGAGCAAGGGCACGAGCCGGCTCGACTATGCGCTCGGAGTCCAGGAGCTGTTCGTCGACTATCATCTGCGCAACGTCTCGGACCGCTACGATTTCGACAGCGTCCGGCTCGGGATTCAGCCCTTGCAGTTCGATTTCCGGGGCTTCCTGTTCAACGACCAGCAGCTCGGCATCCGCCTGTTCGGCAACCGCGACAACAACCGCTTCCAGTACAATCTGATCGCCGTCTGGAGGCTCGAGAAGGACACGAACAGCGGCCTCAACAACGTCCTGCAGTCGCCGCGCAAGGACTGGATCCTGCACGCCAACCTCTATCGCCAGGATTTCCCCTTCGTCGGCCTCACCAGCCACGCGAGCCTCACCGTCAACGTCAACCGCGAACGCGGCGCGATCGAGGTGGACGACAACGGCTTCCCGGTTCGCCCCGCGCTGATCGGAAACCTCCGGGCGCGCAATTATGAGGTCGCCTATCTCGGCTACAACGCCGACGGCCGGATCGGCCGGATCAACCTGTCCGCCTCCGCCTACGGCGCCTTCGGCTGGGACCGGGAGAACATATTCACCGGCAGGACGGGCAAGGTGCGAAGCTTCTTCCTCGCCGCCGAGCCGAGCTACGACGTGAACTGGATCCGCTTCCGCGGCGCTCTGCTCTTCGCCAGCGGCGACGGCGAGCCGTTCGACGATCAGGAAGGCGGCTTCGACGCCATCTTCGAGAACCCGATCTTCGCCGGCGCCGACACCAGCTACTGGATCCGCCAGTCCATCCCGTTCGCCGGCGGCGGCCGGGCCGTCTCCATCAACGGCCGCAACGGCATCCTCAATTCGCTTCGCTCCTCCAAGGAGCAGGGCCAGTCCAACTTCAACAATCCCGGAACGATCCTGCTCGGCGCCGGAGCCGATTTCGACATCACGCCCGAGGTACGGGTGAGCGGCAACGTCAACCACCTCTGGTTCCACAAGACGGCCGTGCTCCAGGCGCTGCGAGGTGAAGGCTCGATCCCCCGCGACATCGGTTGGGACGTATCGGCCGCGGCCACCTGGCGCCCGAAGATGACCCAGAACATCGTCTTCCGGGCCTCGGCGGCCGTCCTCCAGCCCGGCGCGGGCTTTCGCGACCTGTTCGCCAACTCTGACCGCGACAGGCGCTACTATTCGGTCCTGCTCAACGCGATCGTGACCTACTGAGCAACCTTCATCCCGGCGAAAGCCGGGATCCCAGCGAGACCCGCTGCGCCTCTTCCGGCCCGAGGTGCCGGCTTTCGCCGGGATGACGGGCTCTCCCCCTAACCGCGAACGCCTCCAGTCCCTATCTGGCCCGAGAACCTGTCGAGGAACCCCGATGACCACCAAAGCCTATGGCGCATACGCCGCCGACAAGCCGCTGGAGCCGATCGCCATCGAGCGGCGCGAGCCCGGCCCGAGCGACGTCGAGATCGAGATCGCCTTCTGCGGGGTCTGCCATTCGGACCTGCATACCGTCCGCTCCGAATGGGGCGGGACACTCTATCCGTGCGTCCCGGGGCACGAGATCGTCGGCCATGTCAGCGCCGTCGGAGCCAACGTCTCCGGCTTCGAGGCGGGCGACACGGTCGGCGTCGGCTGCATGGTGGACAGCTGCCAGCATTGCACCTCCTGCGCCCAGGGGTTGGAGCAATTCTGCGAGAACGGTTTCACCGGCACTTACAACGGAGAGACCCGGGACCCGCCGGGCCATACGATGGGCGGCTATGCGCAAAGGATCGTCGTCGACGAGAAGTTCGTGCTCAGGATTCGCCATGGCGAGGACCAGCTCGCGGCCGTCGCTCCGCTGCTGTGCGCCGGCATCACCACCTGGTCGCCGCTTCGCCACTGGAACGCCGGCCCCGGTAAAAAGGTCGGGATCGTGGGGATCGGCGGGCTCGGCCATATGGGCATCAAGCTCGCCCATGCGCTCGGCGCCCACACCGTCGCCTTCACCACCTCCGAGAGCAAGCGGCAGGACGCGCTCGAGCTCGGCGCTGACCAGGTCGTCGTCTCGCGCAACCCGGACGAGATGGCGGATCATGCCGGAAGCTTCGACTTCATCCTCAACACGGTGGCGGCAAGCCACGATCTCGACGCCTTCACGGCCCTGCTGAAGCGCGACGGCACCCTCTGCCTCGTCGGCGTGCCCGAGCATCCGCACCCTTCGCCCAGCGTCAGCCAGCTGATCTTCGGCCGCAAGTCGATTGCCGGTTCGCTGATCGGCGGCATCGCCGAAACGCAGGAGATGCTCGATTTCTGCGCCGAGCGAGGGATCGTCTCCGAAATCGAGACCATTCCGGTGCAGCAGATCGACGAGGCTTACGACCGAATGCAGAAGAGCGACGTAAAATACCGTTTCGTCATCGACAGCGCGTCGCTGGCGAAGTGACGCGCCCCCTTTAGCCCGGCGCCTCCCTTTGCCATAAGGGGCGGACGAGGGAGGCGGGAATGCAGGGATGGCGCTCAGCTCTCGTCCGTCAGCCCGGCGAAAGCCGGGGCCCCGGGCCGCTG
Organism: Allosphingosinicella sp.; assembly: GCA_036387815.1. GTDB lineage: Bacteria > Pseudomonadota > Alphaproteobacteria > Sphingomonadales > Sphingomonadaceae > Allosphingosinicella. Next base: position 7,033 of record DASVTA010000337.1, on the reverse strand, counting down.
CGCCTTTTCCTCGCTGGGGTCCCGGCTTTCGCCGGGATGACGGCGCTGTGCCTCGCCGCGCCCCTTTCCGGCGCCGAAACCGAAAAGCCCGTCGCGCGCGACTATTCCCTCGTCCGCGCCGCGCCCGCCCCTCGCAACCAGGAATGGGAGACGGCGGAGGCGAAGAGCGCCGGCTGCGTCTCCTGCCATACCGACAGCGACAACAAGACGATGCACTCGACTCCGGCCGTGGTGCTCGGCTGCGTCGACTGCCACGGGGGCAATGCGGCGGTCACAGGCGATGCTTCCCTTCCCCACGACAGCCCCGCCTACGTCACCGCGCGCGACAAGGCGCACGTGCTGCCCCGATACCCGAAGTCCTGGCATTGGCCGTCCAGCGCCAATCCGAGGCGCAGCTACACTTTGCTCAACATCGAGAGCCCGGAATTCGTCCGCTTCGTCAATCCGTCCGACTATCGGGTCGCCCGGGAGAGCTGCGGCGCCTGCCATATCGAGGTGATCGAGGCGGCGGAGCGCTCCATCATGGCTTCGGGCGCGATGCTGTGGGGCGGGGCGGCCTACAACAACGGCATCGTCCCCTATAAGAACTACATCTTCGGCGAGGCCTACACCCGCCGCGGCGAGCCCGCCAGGATCGTCTCGCCGCCGGACCCGCAGTCGATCACTCCGGGACAGAAGGCGCGCGGCGTGCTCGGCGAGCTTTATCCGCTGCCGACCTGGCACGTCGTTCCCCCCGGCGACGTCTTCCGGGTCTTCGAGCGCGGCGGCCGCACCATCGGCACCCAATTTCCCGAGATCGGCCTCCCTTCCCCGTCGGGATCGATCCAGCGGCTCGAGGAAAGCGGCCGCCCCGACATCCGCCAGTCGAACCGGGGGCCCGGCACCGGGCTTCGAGCGGCGATCCCCGTCCTCAACATTCACAAGACCAGGCTCAACGACCCCTTCATGTGGTTCATGGGGACGAACGACCAGCCCGGCGACTATCGCCATTCGGGCTGCGCCGGCTGCCACGTCGTCTACGCCAACGACCGCGAGCCGAGGCACAGCCTGGCTTACGCAAAGTTCGGCCGGGACGGGCAGAGCGCGACCGTGGATCCGACGATCGCCGCGAAGACGGAGCCCGAGGGCAAGGCAGCGCCCGCCGACGCGGCCCACGGCGCGCTGAAGGAAAAGGGCCATCCGGTCCGCCACGCCTTCACCCGCGCCATTCCCACCGCCCAGTGCATGAGCTGCCACATGCACCAGCCCAACATCTTCCTGAACTCCTTCCTCGGCTATACGATGTGGGACTATGAATCCGACGCCGACCTGATGTGGCCGGGGCCGGAGAACCGGCTTGCCGCGGCCCATGCGGGGGAAGAGATAAGCCTCCGCGCCCAGCGCTATCCGGACGCGCGGCAGGCGCTCGAAATCCTCGACCGGAACCCCGAAGCGGCCGCGACGCGCGGGCTGTGGGGCGAGGTGGATTTCCTGCGCGACGTCTACGACCGGGTTAACCCGAAGGCGAAGCATACGCAGTTCGCCGACTATCATGGGCACGGCTGGAACTTCCGCGCCGTCTACAAGCGCGACCGCGAGGGCAATCTGCTCGATTCGGAAGGCGGCATCGTGTCGCCCGGCGACCCGGAGAAGTTCAGGAAATCGGGCTCCGCCGAGTTCGTTCCGCCCGGCGAGCAGAAGGGCAAGGCGGTCCACCTCATGGACATCCATGCCGAGAAGGGCTTGCAGTGCGCCGACTGCCATTTCGCCCTCGACAATCACGGCAACGGTTACATCTACGGAGAAGTCGCCAACGCAATCGAAATCGGCTGCAAGGACTGCCACGGCACCGCCGCGCAATATCCCAATTTGCTGACCTCCGGGCCCGCCGCTCCTCCCAAAGGCACCAACCTGGCGCTGCTTCGCAACGAGGACGGCCGGAGGCGCTTCGAATGGAGGGTGAACGGGGAAGGACGGCGGGTGCTGGTCCAGCGCTCGATCGTCGATCCGGAGCTGGAGTGGGAAGTCTCGCTGGTCAGGGACTCGCTGGATCCGCAGCAGCCGGGCTTCAACCTCAAGGCGGCGCGGGCCAAGCTGATGTCAAGCGAGGGGGCGGACAGCGGCCGCTATGTTTTCGGAACGGGAGTCGCTCCTGAAAAATTAGCCCATAAAGACAATGAGATGGCTTGTTTCACCTGCCATTTGAGCTGGACGACCAGCTGCGGCGGCTGCCATTTGCCGATCGAGGCCAACTGGAAGACCCGAAGCCACAAGTATGACGGCGCGGAGACCCGCAACTTCGCCACCTACAACCCCCAAGTCGCCCGCGACGACATGTTCCAGCTCGGCCGCCACCAGACCACCAAAGGTAATATCATTGCGCCCGTCAGGTCGAGCTCGGCACTGGTCTTGAGCTCTACCAACATCAACCGCGAGAGGATTTACGTCCAGCAGCCGCCGATCAGCTCCGCCGGTTTTTCGTCCCAGGCTTTCGCGCCGCATTTTCCGCATACGGTGCGCAAGACAGAGACGAAAATGTGTTCAGATTGCCATTTATCGCAACAAAACGACAATAATAGCGTCATGGCGCAACTCCTTCTCCAAGGCACCAACTTCGTCAATTTCGTCGGCCTGCACGCCTTCGCCGGCCTCGACGGCGCCTTCCAGGCGACCCGGGTGACCGAATGGGACGAGCCTCAGGCGGTGATCGGATCCTACCTGCAGCGCTTCGCTTTTCCCGACTGGTGGCGGCTCCACGTCGACCGCAACAAGCGCGAGCTGGTGAGCTGGACCCGCGGCGGCCCCGGATCGCGCGAGCAGTTCGCCAACATCGTCCAGGACACGGGCGGAACCGTCGGCTGCCTCCAGCAGCGCGGCGAATATATGTTCGTCGCGGAAGGGCGAGGCGGCTTCCGGGTCTACGACGTGGCGAGCGTCGGCAACAAGGGCGTGTCGGAGCGGATCGTCACCGCGCCCTTCTCCAAGCTCGGCCAGGACACGAGGGTGAGTTCGAGGAACGCGACCTGCCTCGCCTTGCCGACCAACCAGCCGATCAGCGTCGGGCGGAACGAGGCGATCCGCCGCGACTATCCCGAGAATCTGGAGGCTGCCTTCCACCCGCTCTACCGCTACGCCGCGATCACCGACGCCGAGGAAGGGCTGATCCTGGTCGATGTCGAGACCCTCGCCGACGGCGAGCCCCGCAACAACTTCCTCAAGCGCGCCGCGACCTGGAACGAAGGCGGCGTCCTGGACGGGGCCCGGCACATCACGCTCGGCGGCCATTACGCCTACGTGACCGCCGCGGCCGGGCTCGTCGTCGTCGACCTCGACGACCCCTTGCGCCCGCGTCACGCCGCCACCCTCCCGCTCCGCGACGCCCGCGCCTCCGCGCTCCAGTTCCGCTATCTTTGGGTGACCGATGCAGACGGCCTCAAGCTGCTCGACGTCACCCGCATGGACTCGCCGCGCGCGGTCCCGTCGGCGACCGTTCCCCTGGCCGACGCCCGCAAGGTCTATGTCGCCCGCACCTACGCCTATGTCGCCGCCGGACGGGACGGCCTGGTGATCGTCAACGTCACGAGGCCCGAGGCTCCGGCCGTCCATCTGCGAACCACGTTCGGGGGGAAGATGACGGACGCCCGCGACGTCATCGTTGGCTCCACCAACGCCTCGCTCTTCGCTTATGTCGCCGACGGCCGAGCCGGCCTCAAGGTGCTCCAGCTCACCTCGCCCGACAGCCAGCCCAATTTCTACGGCTTCTCCCCAGCGCCGAGGCCGGAGCTCATCGCCTGGGCCAGAACCCCGAGGCCCGCTCTGGCCCTCTCCAAGGGCTTGGACCGCGACCGGGCGGTGGACGAGACGGGGGGGCAGATCGCCGTGTTCGGGAGGCTCGGGTCGAGGCCTTTTACCCGGGCGGAGATGGAGCGGCTGTTCCTCAACCGGCGCGGGCTGCCCTACAAGGTGAGCGACGCCGGCGGGATGGAGGATTGGGTCGGCTGACCCACCACCCGTCACCCCGGCGAAAGCCGGGGCCCCAAGACGAGAAGCCGCAGCGGGTCCGACGGGCGCTTCCGGTGCGCACAGCGGCCGATCCGTTCCTGCATTCGTTCGAGGTAAACTGCTGGACGCCTCTGCGTACCTAGACTGTTCCTGAACTCCATCGAACTATTCGATCGGGGAATCAATGATGAGCGGATCGCAACCAATTCATGGAAACAGCAGGCTTGAGGTGGAGCGAGCGCTGGTCCACTAGCGTAAGTCGCTAAATCTCAGGGCGTGGAAAATGCCGAAGAAGGAATGGGAGTTCAGGTACGTCTCGCTCAGCGTGCTGATCGGCATCATCTTCGGTGTGGCGGCCTGGTTTGCCTCGTCCATGATTGCAGGTCCTCCATCTCCTAAGGCCGATTTCATGTGCGGACTCCTCTCCAGCATGGTCGCGAGCATCCTCACCATGCAGGTTCTGCAAAGTCGGACTTTGTCGGACGTGGAGGCGACTGCGCGCAAAGCTATGGAAATCGGGACCAACGCCTTGAAGATCGGATCGGTCAACGCGGCGCTGGCGGAGAAAGCGCACGGCCTCTCCAAGCTGTCGCCGTTGGTGCAACGCACGATGAGCCGAGCCTTGGATGAAGCGATCAACGCGTTCAAGCTGGACGCCGAGCGGCATAGCGTCACGATCCCGTCGGGCCGATCGTTTCGTCGCCCTTCCTATGAATTCTGGCAGTATCTCGAACTGCTGCAAAGCAGCACACGGCGGCGGATTACCGCACGCGTCACGCATTCGAGCGAGGTGGATGTCTTCTATAGCAAAGACACGCGTGACACGATTGGCCCCCTGCAGTCTAAATTCTGTGAGAAAGGCCGCATGTTCCGGCTTTTCGTGGACGTCAAGCCGCCGTCGGAGGACCGCATCCGCAAATATCTCGACATCATTTCAGATATTCCAAGCGCGGTTTCCTGCGCTTATTTGAACCTGTCATCGCACGAGCTTCTCCTGGACACGCACAATGGCCGGGAGTTCTGCATCGAGGATGAGACAAGATACTGTGCTGAGTGGCAATTCAATAGCGCAGGAGAGATAACTCATTTCGTGCTTTCGATGGACAGCGGGGAGTATGACAGGAATCTTCTCACTTGGGCCAGCTCGCTGATGATCTTGCGTAACCACAATTATCGGCTCGTTGAGGTCGAGCGGAAGTTTGCCGACCAACTCGAATCGCTGCGTACGATGTTCATCAAAAGATGCGATGACAGACGCTGGAGCCTGGCGCCGCTTACCGCAATTTCGGACCGATTTCGCCGTTGAGCGGTGCTTCGGCGAAGGCCGCCCCGAACCTCGCCGGCCTCGCCGCTAAGCTCGATCTCATCGACGCTGCGCGTGCGAGCGGAGGACTGGCCTCGAACGTCTTCGCCCGGACGTCCATCGCCTCGCCGCTTCCGCCGCCTGAATTGGGTTCGCACAAAGCACACTAAGGACACCAAGGGTCCGAGACGGTTCTCGCGCCGCGGGCGATCGCCGGCTTCTGTTCGCCGCCCTAGTGGTTGGAGGGATCGCTTCGCGCTTGTCGCGGGCGCTGGCCCCTTTGTGCCCTTTGTGTGCTTTGTGCGAATAAATACCCGCCGCATCCCGCGCGGCGTCGATCGGTCCCCATCAGGGCGCCGGCGCGGGTCTCCCCGAGGTCCCGGCTTTCGCCGGGATGACGCTTCAGGTCTGGGCCTTCTCCTGCGCCAGCAGGCGGACCAGGGGCTGGAGGTTGGGGCCGTAGCGGGCGAGCACGTCGGGGGGGCCGGCGGCGGCGAAATGGGTGGCGAGGCGGTCACCGTTCCAGTGGTGGATGGCGAAGCAGGGGGGGCCGGCGACGATCATCGGGCGGTCGTCGGGGCGGTCGGGGTCGATGGCGGCGAAGTCGAGGGCGACCTGGGGCGCCGTGGAGGGGCAGACGGCGAGGGTCGTATCGGCCCATTGCGCGACGACGGGGCGGTGGAGGTGGCCGGCGATGACGGCGACGATATTGTCCTGGGCGGAGACGATCGACTCCAGCCGCTTCACCCACTCGGCCTCGGGATTCTCGGTCATCCAGCTCAGCCCGCTCTCGATCGGCGGGTGGTGGAGGGCGATCAGGGTCGGGCGGTCCGGGGCCTCGGCCAGCCGTTCTTTCAGCCAGGCCGCCCGGGTTTCGCAGAAGGCGCCGCCGTGGCGGCCTTCTTCCAGCGTGTCGAGGACGAGGATGCGCAGATCGCAATCCTCGATCGCATATTGGTGGAAGCCGTCCGGCATGGGTGCGGCGGGGAAGGCGGCGCGGAAGGCGGCGCGGCCGTCATGGTTGCCGAGCGCGCAGAAGACCGGGAAGGGCAGGTCCGCCATCGCCTCCTTCAGGCGGGAATAGGATTCAAGATCGTCGCCGGCGTCGGCGAGGTCGCCGGTGGCGAGGAGGAGGTCGGGGCGCGGCGTCATCTCGCTCAGAGTGCGCAAGGCCAAGTCCAGCCGGCGGCGGTTCAATTCGTCGGGATTGCCGGGGTCGAAGCCGAGATGGACGTCGGTGATCTGGGCGATCAGCATCAGCGGCGGGCCTCGGCGACGACGGTGTCGCGCTTCTTGCCCCTCACCTTCCGGCGGATCGTCATCGAGGGCGCCCCCGCGTCCATATGGTAATCATGGCACATCGCGCAGGAGGATGGCACCGGTTTCGAACTGCCCTCGCCGCCATGGCAGGTCCGGCAGCTCGTCACGTCCGGGATGAGCAGGTCCGAAGCCGCGTTCGACCGGTCCGCGGCATGGCAGCTCGAGCAGCTCTGGGTGGCATGGGCGCGGTGATCGAACCAGCCTTTGTGGAGATAGCGAAGCGGGAAGGCGACCGGCCGGATCCGGAAGTCGAGCGACCCGGCGGGCGGGGCATCGACCCGGTGGCAGTCATAGCAGGCGCCCCCTTGCGAAAAGACGCCGCGGATCGCGCGTTCGGCGCTGCTCGGGCCGCGGGCGAACTGGATCCGGTTGCGAAGATCGGGCGCGTCGCCGGGGCGGCGGCGGGCGGCGGGCGCGAGCACCGAAGGC
>DASVTA010000336.1:0-3451 GCA_036387815.1 Allosphingosinicella sp. | reverse complement strand
AGGCCGCACTCCCGCGAGAAGGTAAGAGCTTCCAATCATGCAGACCGTCGAGACGTTGAACCAGGGCCTCAAGCGCGCCTACCGGATCACCATTGAGAAGAAGGAGATCGACGCCCGCGTCGACGGCGAGCTGAAGAAGGTCGCGCCCCAGATCCGGATGCCGGGCTTTCGTCCGGGAAAGGTGCCGGCCAATCTCGTCCGCAAGATGCACGGCGCGGCGATCGAGCAGGAAGCGCTCAATACCGCTGTCCAGGAAGGCGTCCAGCAGCTGATCGCCGAGCAGAAGCTGAGGCCGGCGATGAACCCGCAGGTCGAGCTGGAGGAAGGCGGCCCCGGCAAGGACGCCGTGATCAAGGTCGAGATCGAGACCCTTCCGGATGTGCCGGAGCCGAAGATCGACGACCTGAGGCTCGAGCGGCTGATCGTCGAGCCGACCGAGGCGGAGATCGACTCGGCCATCGGGCGTCTGGCCGAAGGGCAGAAGAGCTTCGATCCGGCGCCCGCGGGCGAGGCTGCCGGGCCCGGCGACCTCGTCGTCATCGACTATGAGGGAAGCGTCGACGGCGAGCCGTTCGAAGGCGGCAAGGGGGAATCGATGCGGGTCGAGCTCGGCTCGGGCCGGCTCATCCCGGGCTTCGAGGACCAGCTGGTGGGCGCCAAAGCGAACGACCAGCGCCAGGTCAGCGTCACTTTCCCCGAAGACTATCCCGTCGCCTATCTGAAGGGGCGCGAGGCGGTGTTCGAAGTCACCGTGGGCGAGGTCCAGAAGCCGCGCGAGACGCAGCCGGACGATGCCTTCGCCCAGTCGATGGGCCTCGAGGGCATCGACCAGCTTCGCGAGCTGATGAAGGGCCAGGTCGAGCAGGAAATGGGCGGCCTCACCCGCACCCACATGAAGCGCAAGTTGCTCGACCAGCTCGCCGAGAGCCACGATTTCGAGGTCCCGCCGTCGATGGTCGAGGCGGAGTTCAACCAGATCTGGCAGCAGCTCGAGCAGGAAGCGGCGCAGGAGGAGGATCCGGCCGCGGCGCGTGCGGAGATGGAGAGCGAACGCGAGGATTATCGCGCCATTGCCGAGCGCCGGGTCCGCCTCGGCCTGCTTTTGTCGGAGATCGGAACGCGCAACGGGATTATGATCAACGACAATGAGATGAACCAGTTGATCATGCAGGCCGCGCAGCAATACCGGCCCGAAGATCGGCAAAGGTTCGTCGAGTATGTGAAGAACGAGCCGATGGCGGGGGCTCAGTTGCGGGCGCCGTTGTTCGAGGACAAGGTCGTCGATTTCCTGTTCTCGAGGGCCACGATCAGCGAGCGGACGGTGAGCCGCGAGACTCTCCAGGCGGAGATCGAGTCGGTCGACACCGGGCACGTCCACGGGCCGGACTGCGACCACGACCACGACCACGACCACGGCCACGCCGCCAAGGCCAAGAAGAAGCCCGCCGGCAAGAAGGCCGCGGCGGCTTCGGATTCCGCTCCGGCCGAGCCCGTCCAAGCCAAGCCTTCGAAGAAGGCCAAGGCGGCCGAGGCCGCCCCCGCCGCGGCCGAGGCGGCCCCCGAGCCGGAGGCGAAACCGGCGAAGAAGGGCAAGGCGGCGAAGGCCGAGTCCGCCCCGGAGGCTTCCGGGCAGGCGGCTCCCGCCGCGGAGGCGGCTCCCGCCAAGAAGCCGCGGTCGAAGAAGAAGGATTCCTAAGGCGGGCTTCCTCGCCTAGAAATCGGGGCGGGCGTTTCGGGGGGCAAGGGTGGATCAGTCGCAGTCGCAGCTTCGGATCGCAATCCTGCTCCCCTGCTTCAACGAGGAGGCGGCGATCGCGCAGACGGTGGCCGCCTTCCGCGCGGCGCTGCCGTCGGCGCGGGTCTTCGTCTACGACAACAACAGCGCCGATCGCACCCGCGAGGTCGCCGCGGCCGCCGGCGCCACCGTCCGCGAGGAGCGGATGCAGGGCAAGGGCAATGTCGTTCGCCGGATGTTCGCCGACATAGAGGCGGATGTCTATGTGATGGCGGACGGCGACATGACCTACGACGCCTCCGCCGCGCCCGAACTCGTCCGCCGCCTGGTCGACGAGCGGCTCGACATGGTCGTCGGCGCCCGCAAGTCCGAGGTCGAGGAGGCGTACCGGCGCGGCCACCGGCTCGGCAACCAGCTGTTCACCGGGATCCTCGCCGGCCTGTTCGGACGCAGCTTCACCGACATCTTCTCGGGTTACCGGGTCTTCTCCCGCCGCTTCGTCAAGAGCTTCCCCGCTTTGTCGCGCGGCTTCGAGACCGAGACGGAGATCAGCGTCCACGCGCTCGAGCTGGCCATGCCCGTCGCCGAGATGGTGACGGCCTACGGCGCCCGCCCGGAAGGCTCCGTCTCCAAGCTCAGCACCTATCGCGACGGCTGGCGGATCATGCGCACCATCCTCCACCTCTTCCGGATCGAGCGCCCGATCCTCTTCTACGGCGGCTTCGCAGCCTTCCTCGCAGGCCTCGGCCTCGTCCTCGCCGCGCCGCTGGTCGTCACCTACGCCCAGACCGGCCTCGTCCCGCGCTTCCCGACCGCCATCCTCGTGACCGGAATGATGGTCGTCGCCTTTTTGAGCTTCGGGGTCGGCCTGATCCTCGACACGGTGGTGCGCGGGCGGCGCGAGGTCCGGCGGCTGGCCTACCTCAGCTTCCCGGCGGTGGGGGAGGGGTAGCGGCCCGGCGGACGGCCGCCGCGGCGCCGTTCCCCGCGCCGGTGCATCCCGCGCCTTTCCTTCCGCCGCCGGGCCCGGATTGTTTTGGAGGGAGGCGCAACGCGCAAAGGGACCGGGGGAACGACGCCAGCGAGCGGTGACGCCGCTGCGAAGTGCGTTTCACCCGAAGCAGCAAAGGGCCAAAGGGGCCTAAGCGACGCTATCCCCGGTGCGGTTCATCGAGTCGTCCGGAGCGGACCGCCCGGCCCGCGGGTCAGCCGTCGCCGACGGTTTCGGGAATGATGCTCACGGCATGCTTGAAGGGGAGGGTATAGACGATCACACCGTCCGCATCCTCGGCGTCGATGCGGAACCTGAAGTCCAACACTCCGGCGACCATGTCGCCGCACATGAGGTCGCGGACAGTCGCCAAAACCGCTTTTCGAAGCGCGTCCAGCGACGCATATTCGACGCCTTCCGGGTCGAGCAATTCGTCGGTGCCGTCTCGAAGGTTCATGAAATATTTGGCCACGCGAAGCTCCCTTGGACTGGCGGGAGCGCGTTGGTCTCTCAGCCGCCGGAGCCTCAGCCCGTCCGACGATGCCGAGCTTCTATCATAAGTTAGATGCGATGTTAAGATCAAAATGATTTCATGCGGTTAGCAAGCGACGCTGACCTATGCTAAGGCACCTTCATCGATGGCCTCTAACCGGCCTCCATCGACTGTGAGCCCTCGTGCTCCCGCCACAGCGGAGAGCCCCCCATGACCGGCCAGCCTCAGTCTC
>DASVTA010000335.1:0-2230 GCA_036387815.1 Allosphingosinicella sp. | reverse complement strand
AAGGCGCTGTTCACCATCGGCTACGAAGGCAAGACGCAGGCGGAGATGCTCGACGAGCTGAAGGCGGCCGGCGTGGCGCTGCTCATCGACGTCCGGGCCGTCGCGGCCTCGAGGCGTCCGGGCTTCTCCAAGACCGCCCTCGCGGGCGGATTGAGGGAGCGGGGGATCGACTATCTCCACCTGCGCGCGCTCGGAACGCCGGCCGACGGACGCCAGGCGGCGCGGGCTGGGCGGACCGCCGAGATGCGGGCGATCTACGCCGTTCAGCTCGACACTCCGGAGGCGGCGCTCGCGATGGAGCAGGCGCTCGCGGAAGCTTCGGCGCGGCCATCGGCGCTGCTGTGCTACGAGCGCGGAGCGCCGGAATGCCACCGCTCGATGCTGGCGCAGCGGATGGCGGCTCGTGAAGGTTTCGAGGTGCGCGACCTCTAGGGCGGGACGGTCACCGGGCGGGTGCGGCGGCGGGGAAGGCCTTGGCCGCCGGCGTTCCGCCCGCGCCCGAAGGCGGAAGCCGGCGCGACCAGGCGAGGCTTCCGGCCGCCACCGGGCGATAGGCCGCCCAATAGCGCCGCAGCATGTCGCTTCGGCGCGTGGGTGTGAGCGGGCCGCTTCTTTCGAGCCTGTCCTCGGACCGCGCCACCATCGCCGCGAAGTCGGAGGAGCTCATCTTTCGGACGCTCGCCAGCGGCATGTGGGCGACGGCGGCCCCGGGGCCCAGCAGCATCGACTTCAACCATCGTTCGGGCGCGCCGGCCGGCGCCGGAAGGGCGACCGGCAACGGGAAAAGCGTCTCCTCGAACTCCGGCCGCTCCAGATACTTCGCCGCGGTCTTGCCGAAGGTCGTCAGTTCCACTTGGGGCAGGCTCGCCACCGCCGGGCATTGGCTCGCGGCCGTCAGGAGCAGGGCGGCGGTGTCGGGCTTCGAAAAGGGGGAACGTTCATATTGGCCCCAGAGCCGCAGGTGAAGGACGTCCGATCGCCCCCGGCGATAGACCGAAAAGCCGGAACAGCCCGGATAGGCGGCTTCGATTCCCATCGGGCGGTATCCTGCTTCGAACAGCCTGAGGCGCACGTAGAATTCGTCGTTCCACTGGCCCGAGACGAGCAGGGACCGCGGCCGCGCTCCAGCGCGCGCGACGAGATCGTCGACACGGCGAAAGCTAAGCTCCTGCGCGTCCTGCCATTGCCGCCACGCCTGCGGCGCCCAGGCATGGCCGGTGAGGCTCGAAGGTCCCTCGCGGACCTGCATCAGCAGGGGCGGCGCCAGGAACAGGGCGGCGGAGCCGAGCACGAACAGGGATGCGGCAACCTTCCTCCAGCCGCCTTGGGAGAAGGCCGACACGAGCGAGGCTATTCCCCTTCCGCCATGAAGCGCGATCAAGGGCGCGAGGAAGGGGAAATAATAGCGCATTTCGCCGGCCGTCCAGACGCCGTAGCCGAGCAGGACGAGCGGATAGGCGATGAGCAGGAGAAAGCGCCAGAAGGCCGCCCGGTCTTCGCCGAACCAGGTCCGCCACCGGCGCAGGTGAATGACTTCCGCGGAGGCGCCCAGCACCACCAGGAAGGGGGCGATCAGTCCGAAGAAGCGCAGCACCTGCAGGCCCGCCGGCTGCGGCCCCAATTGCTGCGCGACGCGGATGCTGTCGAGAGGTGTGAAACCGAGCGCCAGCGAAGCCGCGCCGAGGATGGGCAGGAAACCGCACAGGAAGAACAGGGCCGCAAGCCCGACGTGGCGAACGGTGCCGCGCTGGACGGGCGCCAGGAGCCCGATGAGGGGCAGGAGAAGAACCGCGTCCACCCGGCACAGGGTGGCGGCGGCCATCAGCACTCCCGAAAGGATGAAAATGTGAGGGCGGGATTTCGGGCCGATGACGGCGAGCGCCGCCAATCCGAACGCGGTCGAGACGATCGTGTCGTTGAAATAGAAGCCGATCGCCAGCACGCCCGGGGTCAGAAGCAGTGCAAGCAGCATGAAGCCGTAAGGGACCTTGCCCCAGCGCCGGGCGAACGCGCAGGAGGCAAGCAGGAAGACGGCAAGGCTCGCCAGCGTGAGCAGGCGGTAGTTCAAGTCGCTCGAGCCGAACAGGGAGTCCATCGCCGCGAGGATGGCAACGACGCCCGGGCGGGTGGTGTAGATGTACTGGCTGATCAGTGGGAGATCGAGATCGTGGCCGGCTCTCCATCCCTGGCTCAGGGCCAGTGCAAGCGACTGGGTCTGGGCGCTGAAGCC
>DASVTA010000334.1:0-11145 GCA_036387815.1 Allosphingosinicella sp. | reverse complement strand
CACCGGCTCCGAGCTCCCGGCAAAGCGCGCGAGCGCGGTCGTTGCCACCGATCCGGCGGCGGGGAAGGGGACCTGGGAGCTGCTGCTCCAGAATGTGGCCGGCCGCTACGCGCAGCTCAGGGTGACGCTCAAGGGCGACGGGCGCTCCACGCCTCGGCTGCGCGCGCTTCGGCTCTGGTATCCGCGCTTCTCCTATGTCGAGCGCTTCCTCCCCGGAGTCTATCGCGAGGACTCGGTCTCGGCTTCGTTCCTCGAGCGCTTTCTCGCCAATTTCGAGGGGATCAACACCCGCATCGAGGACCGGATCGCCGCGATGGAGGCGATGTTCGACCCGCGTACGGCTCCCGAAGGCATGCTCGAATGGCTGGCGAGCTGGTTCGACGTCGCTCTGGATCCGGCGTGGGACGAGCGCCGGCGCCGCCTGTTCATCGCCCATGCCGTGAAGTTCTTCGGCTGGCGGGGCACGGTCCGGGGGCTCCAGCTCGCGCTCAAGCTCGCGCTCGATCCCGCCGTCGAGGCCGAGGATTTCGACCTTGAAGCGCCCCGCTGCGAGGACCCGCGATCGATCCGGATAGTGGAGGCCTATGCCAGCAGCGCGCGGGGGCGGGTCTTCGCTCCGCCCGGGGCGGCCGCGGGCCCGGGCCTGCACAGCCTCGCCGAGGATTGGACGCCCGAAGAGGGCGATGCCGGCCTGTGGGCTCGCTGGCCCGGGCCGTCGGCGCCCGGCGGGCGGTTCCCGCTCGTTCCGCCGGCCGGGCAGGAAGCGGCGTGGACGGCTTTGGCCGAGCGGCAGTTCGGCTTCGTGCCGACGGCGGGGCGGATCGAGCGGGAGCGGTGGCAGGCGTTCCGGACGACGATCGGCCTCGCCGGCCCCCCGGAAGACCTGCCGGACGCGCCCGGCGACCTTTGGCGGCGCTATGCCGCGCTTCATTTCGGGGAGCGCCGCGCGTGGGCCGGTTTCCTTCGATCGCGCTACCGCACCGCGGGCCTGATGGACTCCGCCCATGGCACGAGCTGGGGCAATTTCGACCTGGTTCCGCTTCCGGATCACCTCCCGGCGACCGCGGCGGCGACGCGGGACTGGCTGACGTTCGAGGGCCAGGCGCTTCCGATCGCCCGGGCCGCCCACCGCTTCGCGGTGCTTCTGCCGAGGACGCGGGTCGATTCGGACCCGGTCGAGGAAGCGCGCCGGCTGGAGCTCGCGCGCCGCATCGTCGGGCTCGAGAAGCCCGCCCACACCGTCTTCGACATCCGCTTCTACTGGGCGATGAATCGCGTCGGCGGCGCCCGGGTCGGGCTCGACACCGCAATCGGCGAGGGCAGCCGCGCTCCCGAGCTGGTGCCGGGCGCGGTGCTCGGCCGCGCCTATGTGGGCGCCGCCTTCGTCGGCGGCCCCGACCCGGCGGACAATGGCAGGGAGCGAATCGCATGCTGAACCACATTTGTCGGACCAGGGAGCCACGCGATGGGATGCTGTAGCTCATTCAACGCGGTCGCGACCGCTTCGCCGGCCGATCCGCGCCGGCACGTAAACTTCACGTCCGGAATGGTCCTGGGAGTCGACGACTACCGCCAGGAATTCGCTTATCATTCCGCCCGCGACAAATGGATCGTTCGCGACTTCCTCGGTTACGGGACCCTCTCGGGACTTGCGGTGCGGCTCGAGAACACCGATGGCGACGGCCCTCGGGTCAGGGTCGCCCCCGGCGCCGCCGCCGCGCCGAGCGGCCAGCTGATCTGCGTCGGCCGGGAGCAGTGCGGCGCGCTCAACGCCTGGCTCGCGCGCAAGTCGACCAGGGACAGGCTGGAACTGCTCACCAAGGGTTCCCCCGACCCCAGCCGCGCCAACCTAAACCTCTATCTGACGCTCTGCTACGTCGACTGCGCCGTCGCCGAAGTCCCGATCCCGGGCGAGCCCTGCCGAAGCGACGAGAACCTGATGGCGCCCTCGCGGATCGCCGACGATTATGTCCTGAGCTTCGCCTTCGAGCCGCCGCCCATGGCCGAGGCCGAAGCGGTCGATGCGCTGGACACGCTCTGGCACAACGTCGCCGTGGGCGGCGCCGCCTTCGACGAGGCGGTGCGAAAGGCCGAGGTCCAGCTTCGGCTGGCCCTGGGTCTCTTTTCCGCCGATGCGCCGGCGCCGGCGACGGCCGACCTGGATCAGATCAACGTCCCCGCCGATTCCGCCCACCGCTTCCGGGCGGCCGTCCGCAGGCTGTGGGTGACCGAGCTGCGTCCGCTGGTCGAGGCGCAAAGCTGCGCCGCCGAAACGCTTCCGGCCCAGGACTGCGTCCTGCTCGCTCAGCTGTGGTTGCCGGTCATCAAGCCGGGGGCAGATTGGGTCGTTGACGGCCAGAAGGACGCGATCACCCTCGACCAGACAACTCGCCCGCTCCTTCTCTCCGCCTCCGTGGCCCAGACCGGCTTCGGCGCGGAAGTGAGCCGGCAGCAGATCGACCAGGCCGATCCGCTCGTCGTAACGATCACCGCCGCCGACACGATCGCCGTTTCGACCCGGATCGCGATCGTCCGGCCGACGGAGGCGATCGAGGTCAAGCTTCCCGTCGGCGGTGCCGCCAGCGCCGGCCGTGAGCTGACGGTGAAGAACGCCGGCGCCTTCGAGGTCACGCTGACGACGCCGGCGAACACCAAGGTGGAAGGCAAGGACGCGCTCAAGCTGGAGCCCGCGCAATCGGTCAGCCTCGTCTGCGACGGCGACAAGGGCTGGCACGTCACGGGAGGCGTCCGATGACCGGATCCTTCGACTTCGTCGATCTCGAGCAGCCGGTCGGCGGCGGCATCGAAAGCGTCAACTTCTTCAACGGCCGGCTTCTCACCGCCGGCGACATGACCCGCGAGCAGCGGGCGCGGCGCGAGACCGAAGCGCGGCTCGGCGAGGCGCTCGGCGACGGCATCGTCTTCGGCCTCGAAGCCTCGGCTATCCCGCCGGACACCGAGGAGCCGCTCGTCTCGATCCTGGTCCAGCCCGGGCTCGCGATCAGCGGCGCCGGCCAGTTGCTCCGGCTGGACCAGCCCGAGCGGATACGGCTGTCGCGCGTGGATTCGACGAGCTTCGCCGCCGGCGGCTGCCAGTTCGACGATTGCGTGCCGATGTCCGCCGGCACCTATGTGGCGGGCGAGGGGCTCTATTTGCTCACCATCGCTCCGGCGGAGCGAAGCCTCGGCCGCGCTCCCTCCAACGGGCTGGGCGCCGCCGGCACGCCTTGCGACGTCGACCGGCGGGTGGACAGCGTCCGCTTCCGTCTGCTCGAGGTTCCGCCGAAGCTCTACGCCAAGCTGCAGGTGCTCAAGCCGGACTTCCGCAACCGGCTGGCCTATGAATGCTTCGGCCCCGGGGTGCTCGCCGACTGGGCGACGTTCCTGCCGGGCGGCGGGGCCCGAAGCCCCGCAATCGAAGGCGAGCGAAGCCTGATCGACAGGATGGCCGCCGCGGGCCTCACCGAACGGGAGGTGCCGCTCGCGCTGATCGGCTTCCAGGGCGTGGCCGAGCTTACCCTGCTCGACGGCTGGTCGGTGCGCCGGCCGGTCTCGCTCGCCGACGTCCCCGGCGCCTTCCACAGCGCGCTCGCCCCGCGCCGGGAAGCGACCGGCCGGGCCATGTTCGCGCAGTTCCAGGAGCATCTCGCCGACCTGCGCGCCGCCGACACGCCCGAGCTCAAGGCGCGTACCCATTTCCCGTTCCTGCCGCCGGTCGGGGTGCTGCCCCGGATGAGCTTCGACGAAGGGCGCGAGTTCCTGGGCGGAATGGCGGTTCGGGGGCCGATCCACATCAACAGCGCGACCGTGGAACTGCTCATCCGCGAAAGCCTCACCCACCCGGCGATCCGCTCGGAGGGGCTCGAGGTGATCTGGCTCTATGCCGTGGCCGAGAACCAGATTGCCGCGATGAACGCCCTCGCCGGCAAGGCGGTGGCGGACCCGTACCTCATCTTCGCCTCCGCCAACCTCGCTTACCGGGGCGACGCCCGCTTCAACCTGCACCGCTGGAATTACGCCAATTACGCCCTTGGCGGCGGCTGACGTTCGGAAAGGATCGATCATGGATCAAGCGCTTAGCGACGCGGGCAAGGTCTCGGTGCCGATCTCGAGCATCCTCGACGCGCTGAAGGACACATTGAGCGCAGAGAAACGGGCGGCGCTATTCACGCAGCTGATCGGTCTCAGGCCGGCCGGAGTCGCGCCGGGAGACCTCATCACGGCCGAGCTCTTCAACCAGGTGCTGAGCGACCTGAACGGCCTGGCGATCCGGGTCGCGGCGCTCGAGGGAGTCGCCGGCGGTCCGGTGATCGAGCGGATCGACCCGGCCACGACCGACAAGCCGGCCGCCAGCCTGATCACCATCGTCGGCCGCAATTTCTTCCCCGACGATGTCGATACCTTCGTCTCGTTCGGGACTGTGAAGATCAGCGACTTCGCCGTCGAATCCGATTCGACGCATCTCATTCTGCCGATTCCGGTAAGCCTTGACGGCCTGCCTGCCGACTTCCCGGTGACGGTCACCTGCCGCGGCAAGAAATCCAACAGCGTCAAGATCCACGTCGTGCCCAAGGTGGTCATCCCGGGCGGTACCGTCTTCGTCAAATACCAGGGGGCACCGCTCCCGCCGATCAAGGTGGGCGACACCTACAATCTCGTCTGGCGCGTGGTCAGCCAGCTCAACGTGCCGCAGACCTTCACGCTGGCGCCGCTGGTGACCTCGGTCGTCGGCTCCAGCCACTCGGCCTGGCTCGCGGCGATTAAGCTGGCGCCCGCCACCGACGTGACGCTCGAGCCCGGCGAGTTCGTCGACGTGACGATGACCGTGAAGGTCCCTTCCGGCGCGACCAGCGCCAACATCAACCTCAGGGCGGAAAGCACCACCTCGTCCTTCGAAGGCCAGAGCAGCAGCGCGCTGGCCTTCGTAGTGGGCCAGAAGCCGCCGGTATCCGACATCCGTGCCGAGATCGACATGGCCGCATTCGTCGGCAACAACGATCTCAAGCTGCGCACGGTGCAGGTCGAGGGCAAGACCGTCGCCGCTTATGGGATCGCGCCTTCGAAGACCGTCAACCTTCCGATGCAGGTGTCGACCAGCGCGGACGGCGGCGGCTTCTACCGCTTCGAGGCGAAGGTCGAGCCGGCGCCGGGCCAGACCGGCCGATTCACGCCGGGCCCGATCGCCATGGCCCAGCAGATCGCGGGCGCGTCAGGCCAGCCTTTCTTCGTGCCGATAACCAGTTCGTCGCTCGCCGACACCACGGCGGTCTCGTTCGTGGTCGTCACCGCGAAATGCTTCGCCAACCAGAACGCCGCCAGTCCGGAATTCACTTCGTTCGAGCGCTTCCCGATCGCGGGCAAGACCTGAGACCGACCCTAAAGGAGAAGAACCATGGCCATCACTGCCGAAAACAATCTGCTCTTCGTCCAGGCGGACCCGGTCACCGGCAAGCCCAACGTCGACGGCTTCGCCACCGCCGACGCAGGCGTCATTACCGGCAAGGCCGAATCCGGCTATGTCAACGGCAGCCGGGTCGCGATCGGCGGCGCCGGCCTGCCGCCGGTGGTGATCCAGACCATCCGCGACGGCAACGCGATGGTGATCGGCATCATGTGCCGCGGCGACAAAAGCTTCGACGATGTCGACTCCATCATCATCGGCCTAAAGGAACAGGGCGGCGCGGTCGACGGCCCCCAGCGGCGCATCGACATCTTCCCGGTCTGGGGCGATACCGGCTTCCCGCCGAACCCGGCCGAGGTGGGCTACGGCGCCGCCGACCGCGATCCGATGAATGCATCGCTGCACAAGTTCGAAGCGGTGGAAGGGACGCCCGAGGATCCGGCCTACGAGATCCGCACCAACAAGGAGGTTCGCCTAGGCCCCGTTTATTACCAGCGCGCCAACGACGCGGCCGACTGGATTTCCTACGCGCCGACCGGGGCGGCGACCGAGGGCGCGACCGACACCGGCGGCCTCTACCGCGCTCGCGCCCGTTCCTGGCTGCCCTCGGTCGCGGCGATGTCGCCGCTCGAATATGCCTGGAGCATCGAGATCCGGCTTCCGTTCGACAAGGCGACGGGAGGCGCTGACTGGATCGACCTCGCCGAGGATTTCGGGATCTACATCGACGTGATCCGCGGCGGCCGAAACGATCTCGGAGGGGGCTTCGGCGAATATTACATTTCGCAATATGTGTTCCCGTTGGATTCTCCCGATCTCGGCAACGTGATCGACCCAACCACGAAGATTCCGCTTACCTCCTACGGTCATGGCCTCAAGAACGGGGCGCTGGCGCAGGGCCTGGGCGTGCGAATCAAGGGCGGCGAGCTCGGCATCGGGCGGCGTCCGCTGAACGACCCCGCCGCGGCCCTGACCAACCAGATCAGCCAGATCGAAGACAATCTGATGGTGACGCTGATCGAGAATACCGGTCCTGAGGCGCCGAAGGTCAAGGCCGAGGTCCGGATGGCGAACTTTGGGCTCGGATCCGGGGACTTCACGCGCTGGAACCTGGCGCCCGGCTGCCAGAACCCCTCGCCTGAAGTCCTGGTGCCGGCCGGCAGTCCGGGCACCCCGTCCGAGGCGGAAACCGGCAACTCGTGGCTCGCTCTCGATGTCCCGGCCGAATACGACCCGCCCAACGCCCACCAGTGCATGTGGGTCCAGCTCGATTCGACCGACGGCAGCGTGCTCTTTGCGCAGTCGAGCGCGCGCCGCAACATGGACATCGTCCCCCTGTCCGAAGAGAAGCGTCCGGTGGAGATCAGCGGTGAAGGCTATCCGCCACCGGCGGACGGCAGCGGCCAGCACGATTTCCTGCTCTTCACCCGTTGCCGCAGGATCGTCGTCCATCAACTCATCGGCTCGAAGACAATCGATCCCGAGACTTTGGAGGTCGTCAGTGGCGCTCTCAAGGTTGCGCGCGTCATCCCGGGCGAGGACCGCATCAAGGTCGCAACCGCCTCGACGGAAGGCCACACCCAGGAGTGGAAGGACAGTGTCGTCTACCTATGGGTCACTGAAGGCTTCCGCCGCACCGGCGAGAAGGTATCGATCTTCGGCAAGGAAGCGCAGCGGCTCGACTGGACCCCGCGGCAATTCGGACTGATCGCGCACCACGAAGGCGTGGACGACAATGTCAACTGGTCCTTCGAGGGGCCGGAACTGGTCCGCTACCGGCCCGGCGTGATCGGCGTGAAGGTGCCGCACGAGGGCAGGGTCAAGCTCGACATGCGGCTCGCCGCGGGCAAGGACGAACCGGCCGGCGACGTGTCTAAACTGCCCGAGGCCCCGCGGGGCGGCTTCGGCTACGACAAACCGGATGACACGCAGGGCGGAACCGATGGTCCGGCGCCGTTGCCCGGCGGATGCCCGACGGCGCTGATACGCTGGCTGGTCAGGATCCTGAAGCGCCTGTTCGGCTCGAACAGCTGAGCAGCGCGTGACGGCCCCGCTCATCGTTCACCGCGCGCGCGTGGCCGGCTTCCCGGCCACGCGCGGCGACGTCGAGCGCTGGCTGTCGCGCGTTCCGGTCGAGAGCCTTGGGCTGGCGCGGGACGAGCTCTTCTACGTGCCGCTGCTGCAGCTGCGTCTGCCACGGGGCGGCGGCGGCGCGTTCGTTCCCGAGCTCGTCCTGGCGAAGCTCCGGGCCCTGCTCGCGGCGGCCGGACGGGGAAAAACGGAAAGCTTCTCTCCCGGCCGTGCCTTCCGCTTCGCGAGCCGCAGCCGCTATTACGCCTGGCTCGTGCGGCCGTGGGTCGACGGCGGACCGGCGGCGGCGCGAGAGGCCTTCAAGGCCGCGACCGGGCACGGGTCGCTCGAACCCTGGCAGCGCCGGACGGTGCTTCGCGAGGCGCCGGAGCTGGTCGCGACGATCGCCCGGCTGGCCGAGACCGGCCATGCCGCGCGCTGGCTGCAACGGTTCGACGCGGCCGATCACGCCGTCGCGCGGCACGCTCTCCGGTCCGGGTTCGGCCTGGCGCTGCCCGAGCCGCCCGCCCCTCGGCCGGCGCAACCGTCTCCGGCGGCGCCCGAAGCGGCGGATGCACCGGTGGATCCGCCCACTCTCCGGTTGCGGGAGACGGTCGAGGCGCTGCGGATCCAGGGCAACGACTGGCATTCGCTGCCGCGGCCGGCGCGGGCTCTGCTGCTCGCCTGCGCGCTGATCGCACGCGCGCCCGCGCATTCCGCGCGCGACGCGCCGAGGCTCGGGCCCCGGGTTGCGGCCTTCGCCGCCGAGCCGGAAGCGAGGGCGGCAGTCCCGGCTGCGGGCGACCCGCCGGCCGCTCGGGCACGGCCTGCCGCACCGCCCGGCCTCGCCTCCCGCTCCGGCGGGATCGGCCGAACCGAACCCGCGCCGTCCGCCGCCCGGCCGGACGCGCCGGCCGGTCGGACGCTCCGCCGGCATCACGAAAACGTCGAGGCGTTGCCGACCGCAGGGGACCCCGGCGGCCGCGCGCCCGATGACCGCCCGCCGCGCCTGATGTCTCCCGGCAGGATCGGCGAATCGCGGCCATCCCCGACCGCCCAGCCCTTGCTCGCCCCGGACTCCGCGTTCGACTCGCGCTTTGGGGGGGTGCTCTTCCTGGTCAACGCATTCGTCGCGCTCGGCCTGTATCCGGATTTCACCGAGCCGCTCGGGCGACGGCTCGGTCCGTCGCCGCTCTGGCTGGCGGGCCGCATCGGCCGCTATTGGTTCGGCGCCCGCTACCGCCGCGATCCGCTCGCCGCCTGGATCGGGGCCAACGCCGCCGGGGGGCGCCTTCCGCGCGAGTGGCGGGCGAAAGAGGAATGGCTCGGCGGCTTCGGCGCCGCCCGAGCGCCGCGCCTCACCCGCCGGGGAGCCATGACGACCCTGTGGCACCCAGCGGGATTTCCACTGCTCGACGGTCCCGAGCCGAGGCTGGCACCGCTCCTGCGCCGGCTGGCGCGCCGATCGCGGGCCGCGCCGGGGCGGGCGAGCGCCCGCCTGCCGGCGCACGGGCCGGATCGCTGGACCGCCTGCCTCGCCCTCTATCTGGACGCGCGCCTGCATCTCTCCGGCCCCGGTCTCTCATTGCTCGAGCTGCCGGCGCGGGTTTCCGTCCGGGACCTGGACCTGCACGCCGGCTTCAGCCTCGACGGCCACCCGATCGCGCTCAGGATGGCGGGCCTCGACCGCAATCCGGGCTGGCAGCCGGCGGAGGGGCGATCGATCGCCTTCGGCTTCGAATGACCGGGCGCTTCGCCTCCCTGCCGCGAACCGCGGCGAACCACTTCCGGCTGACGATGTTCGGCACAATCCTCGGTCTCGCGGAGCTTTCGGCGCACGAGGATCGGCCCGCCTGGTTCGGCGATTATCTCGCGGAAGCCGCGCAGCTTTGGGGCGGCGCGGGTCCGCCGGCCGCGCTCGACTGGACGAAGGCCTGCGACGGCTGGGCGGCGGGCGCCCCGGATCTCCCGCTCGCCTTGCTTGGGGCGGGCAAGCCGGCGCTGCACGGCAAGCTTCTCGCGACCATCGCCCTGACCGAGGAGGATTCGCGCTTTGCCCAGCTGATCGAGCCCGAGGGCGGGTTCGTCACCCTGGGCGGGCTGACGGCCCTGTGGCGCGAGGGGGCGCCCGGCGGCGAGGGCGCGGCGGTCCGCGACCTGCTGCTCGAGATGGCCGCGGCGGGGCTGATCACCGTCGCCGACATGTCGGCGGCTCGGGTCGACTGGCAGCTCCGTCTCGCCAATCCCGTCCACGATCTCGTCTCCGGCGCACTGCCGCGGCTCGAAGGCACGCTGTTCGAGCCTTGCGCCCTGCTGCCGGATCCGGCCGGATGGATCGGCGAGGCCGATCCCGAGGCGCTCGGTGCGATGCTGGCGTCCAACCGGGGGACTCTGCTGCTCGTGCGTGGGCCGCGGAGCAACGGCCGCCGGACCCTGGTGCGGGCGGCGGCGCGGAGCGCGGGGCTCAACGTCCTCACCGTCGCTCCGGCGCTGCTCTGCGATCCCGCCCAGTGGCGGACCGCCGGCGCGCTGGCGCATGCCGGCCATGCGCTGGTCCTGGCCGAGCTGCAGCCGGCCCCCGGCGAAACCATCGACCTTCCCGCGCATCCGCTGTTCGAGGGGCCGCTCGGGATCGTCACGGGCGTCACCGGCGGAGTCAGAGCGCCCCCGGGGACGCCCACTGTGGGCGTGCGAATGACGATGCCCGACGGCGCGATGCGCGAGAAGCATTGGCGGGCGATCGGCGCCGGAGCGCTCGCAGGCGCCCTCGCGCCGCTCTCGCTCACCTCCGGCAACATCCGCCGAGCCGCCGCCGGCGCTTCCGCCCGAGCGGCGCTCGCCGGCCGGACCGCCGTCGAGGAGAGCGACGTGACGGCGGCGCTGCGGGATCTGCGCGACGCCGGCCTCGATGCGCTCGCGACCCCGATCGACCGGGCCGCGCCGCCGGAGCCGCTTCAGCTCGAGCCTCACGACCAGGCTGAATTCGAGGCTCTGGTGCTGCGCTGCCGCCACCGCGAGGCGCTGGGCGCGCCAGGCGGAGGTCGCGGGGTGCGCGCGCTTTTCGCCGGCCCGAGCGGCACCGGCAAGACTCTCGCCGCCCGCCATGTCGCCGCGCTTCTGGGCAAGGACCTCTACCGGATCGATCTCTCCGCGACCGTCAGCAAGTTCATCGGCGAGACCGAGAAGAGCCTCGAGCGCGCCTTGTCGGCGGCCGAATCGCTCAACATCGTGCTTCTTCTCGACGAAGGAGACGCCCTGATGGCGCGCCGGACCGACGTTTCGAGCTCGAACGACCGCTACGCCAACCTCGAAACCAACTTCCTTCTCCAGCGGATCGAGTCGTTCGACGGCATCCTGCTCGTCACCAGCAACGATTCCGAGCGGATCGATCCCGCTTTCGCCAGGCGGATGGACGCGGCGCTGACTTTCCGCCCGCCCGACGAGGTCCGCCGCCACGAGATCCTGCGCCAGCAACTGGGAAGCCACCGCGTCTCGGCTTCCTTGCTTCAGGACGTCGCCTGCCGCTGCGCGCTGACCGG
The DNA here is from genome assembly GCA_036387815.1 of Allosphingosinicella sp. Classification (GTDB taxonomy): domain Bacteria; phylum Pseudomonadota; class Alphaproteobacteria; order Sphingomonadales; family Sphingomonadaceae; genus Allosphingosinicella. The sequence goes on along the minus strand of DASVTA010000334.1, from coordinate 135 downwards.
CGGCCAGCTTCACAACGTCGCGCTCCACGCCCGGCTTCTCGCCCTCGACGCGGGCGGCCCGGTTGGGGATGCCGAGCTGCGACGGGCGGTGATCCGCGAATATCGCAAGACCGGCGACTATTGCCCGCTCAAGCT
>DASVTA010000333.1:0-12307 GCA_036387815.1 Allosphingosinicella sp. | reverse complement strand
CTATTTCGAGACGAAGGAGGCGCTGTTCGACGCGGTGATGCGGGCGAACGTGCTGCCGGTGATCGATTCGCTCATCGCGGCGATTCGCGCCGACGAAACGACTCCGGCGCCGCGGCAGCTCGAATTCATCGCACACACCATGTACCGCGAGATCGTGGAGACCGAGCGCCGCCGCCTCCTCCACCTGGTGATCGCGGAAGGCCCCCGTTTTCCCTGGCTGACCGAATTCTATTATCGCGAGATATTGTCGAAGGGCCGCGAGGCGGTCCGGGCGGTGATCGAGCGGGGCCAGGCGCGCGGCGAGCTCAGCGGCAATGGTCTCGAGCGGCATCCGGAAGTGCTGATGGCGCCGACCATCGTCGCCGCCCTCTTCTCACTGCTCTTCGCCCGCCACGCGCCGGTCGACCTCGAGGATTACATCGAGACTCACCTGGCCATGGGCCTGCGGGCGCTGGAGGCGGCGCCGGCGCCTCGGCCGGATCGGGTCAGCGGACCTTGATTTCGGCCAGGTTCAGCCGCCGCGCCTCGCGCTCATAGTGGGTGGCGAGCTGCTGGAGCCCGCGGCGGGCATGCTCGTTCTCCGCCGCGATCGCGGCGGCACGGCATTTTTCGGCCTGCTGGTGGAAAAATCGCACGTCGTCCATGGAGCCCCCAAAACCCCGGACTCGCGCAAGGTTCCCCTCAAATCGGGCGGCTCTTCAATCCCTGGTCCTTCGGCGCCTTTTGTCCTGCCCCGCCGCCTTCGTGTAGAGCCGGGCGGCCCAGGCGCAGGTCGCCGAGGCGCAATCGGTCATCGCCACCCGAAGCGTGTGGGTTCCGGCCGCCGCCGGGGCCGCCTCGAGCTTCGGCATCTCGGCCAGCGGGCGGGGATCGCCGATCCGGGCGCCGGCGGGGTCGAGAAGCTCCACGTCGCCGGCGCCGCAGGCCGCCTCGCAGACCACCACGAACCGGTAGGCCGACGCCGCCGCCAGCGGATATTCGAGCCGCGCCTCGGCGCCGTTCGCCAGTGCTCCGGGGCGCGACGCCCCGACCGGGATCCACCCGTCCTTCTTCTGGATCGCGTCCCATTCCGTGAGGATCCGGTCGACCCATTTCGCCGGCTTCGTTTGGGCGACGGCGCCCGCCGGCGCCAGCCCCGCCGCGAGGACCGCGAGCGCCAGGCTCCATCTACGCATACCCATCTCCTTGAAAGCGCGCTGTCTCCAGCCTGGGCACTCCCCTGTCAACGCCGGAGCGCGGCCAGCGATAGCCGATCAGCTCGTAAAGCTCGCTGACCGCCGCTCCGGAACCCACCGTGTCGGTGAGGTAGCCGAGTTTCGGATAGGTCTTGAGGCAGACGCAGTCGCTCTGGTTGCCGCCAAGCACGACCAGGCTGTCGCCCAGATCCTCGGCAACGAAGCCGACATGGCCGGTGACCACGGGCTCGTCCGGCGCGGTTCGGCCGCGCGCCCAGACCGCGATCGCGCCCAGGCGCGGAGGGTCCACCGGCTCGCCCCACCCGGCCCATGTTCGCGCCCAGCCCGAATCCGTCCCCTCGAACCCGGCCCGCGCCAGGCACCAGTTGACGAAGGCGGAGCACCAGGGGGTGGAATCCCGCTCCCACTCGCCCTCCTCGAGATCCGAGCAGGTGGCGAGATATTCGAGGATCCGCGGATGCTCCCCGCTCCCGCTCTCCGCAACGCAGGCGGCGAGTTCTTGAAGCGCGACCTCGTACCAGGGCGGAGGGGTAAACATGGACCCAAGGTAGGCGCCGCGTCCGGGCAGAAGAAGGGCGGACGTGAAAGGGGCCGGAGCTTTCGCCCCGGCCCCCTTTCGTCCTGCCGGATCGAAGAACCGCTTCGACCGGAGCCGTTAGACCGCCGCCACTTCGGCGACGTCGACCTTGAGGCCGGGGCCCATGGTCGAGCTCAGGGCCACCTTCTTGACATATTTGCCCTTGGCGCCCGTCGGCTTGGCCCTGACGATGGCGTCGACGAAGGCCTGGAAGTTGCGCTTCAGGTCCTCGGCGGGGAAGCTCGCCTTGCCGATCCCGGAGTGGATGATCCCGGCCTTCTCGACCCGGAACTCGACCTGGCCGCCCTTGGCCGCCTTGACCGCCTCGGTGACGTTGGGAGTGACGGTGCCGAGCTTCGGGTTCGGCATCAGGCCCTTGGGGCCCAGCACCTTTCCGAGCCGGCCGACGATGCCCATCATGTCGGGCGTCGCGATGACCCGGTCGAAATCGATGGTGCCGCCCTGGATGGTCTCCATCAGGTCCTCGGCCCCGACCACGTCGGCTCCGGCGGCGGTCGCTTCCTCCGCCTTGGCGCCGCGGGCGAAGACCGCGACGCGGACGTCCTTGCCGGTGCCCGCCGGGAGCGTGACCACGCCCCGGACCATCTGGTCGGCGTGGCGGGGGTCGACGCCCAGGTTGAGAGCGATCTCGATGGTCTCGTCGAACTTCGACCGGGCGTTGGCCTTCAGGGTCTCGATCGCCTCGTCGACTCCGTAGAGCCGGGTGCGGTCGACGGCCGCGTCGATCGCCTTCTGGTTCTTGCTGATCTTCGCCATGTCCTTAGCTCCCCGTCACTTCGAGGCCCATCGCGCGGGCGGAGCCTTCGATGATCCGCGACGCCGCCTCGACGTCGTTGGCGTTCAGATCCTTCATCTTCATCTCGGCGATCTCGCGAAGCTGGGCGCGAGTCACCCGCCCGGCGCCCACCTTGCCCGGCTCCTTGGAGCCCGCCTTGACGCCCGCCGCCTTCTTCAGGAGGTAGGTGGCCGGCGGAGTCTTGGTCTCGAAGGCGAAGCTCCTGTCGGCGAAGACGGTGATGACCGTTGGGATGGGCATGCCCTTCTCCATCTCGGTCGTCGCCGCGTTGAACGCCTTGCAGAATTCCATGATGTTGACCCCGCGCTGGCCCAAGGCAGGCCCGATCGGCGGCGAGGGATTGGCGGCGCCCGCGGGCACCTGGAGCTTGATGTAGCCCGTGATCTTCTTAGCCATTGTGTCTCACTCTGTTGCAAGTTTAGCGGTCCAAGCGAGGCGCCGAAGCGTCCCTCCCGCAGGTTTCCACTGCTGATGCGTTGGAAGCGCGCGCCCTTAGCGCAAACCGCGGCAAAGCGCAAACCCGCGTCCAGCGGGAGCCGGCATCGTCCCTTATCGTCTCGCCTGAGTGCGGGTTCGTCCGGTCCCGCGACTTTCGGTTGCCGCCGGAACCGCAGCCGCTATCGACCGGTTGCGGGGGAAATAATGCGCTCCAAGCACGAACTCGATCGGCTGCTTGTCACCATGGATGTCGCCGTCCAGCACTTCGCGGTCTGCGAAGTCAAGAAGGGGCGCCGTCTCGTCGGGGCGCCGGTCGATGCGATCATGGTCCACTACGTGCTCGCCGGCCACATGCACATGACCATCCCCGGCCAGGAAACCATCGTCTGCGGTCCCGGCTGCGTCGCCCTCATCCCGCCCGGGATGCAGCCGAGCATGACCGCCGACGGTGGCCCCGCAACCGAGGTGATCGGGATCGAACACGCTTCGGTCAGCCGCGACGGCCTCCTCGTCATGGACGCCGCCGACGGCGAGGCGGGGGACCTTCGCTTCGCGGCCGGGATCGTGCTCGCCAGCATGTCGGGATCGTTCGGGCTGCTCGACAAGCTCAAGGTGCCGATCGCGGAGAACATGGGGGACTCGGCGATCGTGCGCGACTGCTATTCCCTGATGCTCGCCGAGATCGCCCAGCCGGGCCTGGGCACAAGGGCGCTCACCGCGGCGCTGATGAAGACGTGCCTGCTGATGGTCCTGAGGCGCTTCTTCGGCCGGCCCGGCGCCGACCAGGCGCTGATCGGCGCGCTGGCGGATCCCAGGCTTGCAAGCGCCGTGGCGGTGGTTCTCGACAAGCCCTCCGCGCCTCATTGCGTCGCCAGCCTGGCGGCGCGCGCGGGAATGAGCCGGTCCACTTTCGCCCGTCAGTTCAACGACGCGTTCCAGATGAGCCCGATGGAGTTCGTCGCGAAGACGCGCCTCTATCATGCCGCCGAGCTGCTCCGATCGACCAAGCTCCCGATCAAGGTCGTGGCGGCGAGCATCGGCTTTTCCAGCCGAAGCCATTTCTCGCGCGCCTTTCGCGACGCCTATGGCAGCGACCCGACCCAGTTCCGCAATGCGGAAGGCGAATCCGCGCTCGATGCGCCCAGGCCGTTGCGGGGCTCCCGCGACCGTTTCGGCTTGTCCGAGGAGCCGGCATAAGGGTTTCTACCGTGCCCTGTTGACCCAAAGGCGTCCTTTTGGGTCTCACCAACGCGGCTCGAAACCCCCTCCGAAAATGGCAGAAACGGGCAGTTTCGCCCCGTTTGTTTCGGATCATTAACGACGTTCGGTCATGAAATCCGGGCCCCGGCCCGCGTGGAACGGCCCATCGCGGCGAGGGTTCTGCCATCGATCCCGTAAGGAACTTCCCCCCTTCCCCGGCGATCTCAGTAAGAGAAACCCAAGGAGAAACATGATGGCCCGCCTTTCCGACGTTTTCGGCAGCGACGACAACAGCAGCAACCAGTCGTCGAACAGCAACGCCGACCAAAATGCCGACGGCAGCGGCAACGCCAGCAATGACGGCGTCTCGATTTCCAACGAGAGCGCCAGCCGCGACGAAGACGGCAATGAAAGCTATGAGAGCACCAGCGCTGACACCGGCGGCACCGATGTCGGCGGCGAGGGCGACCTGGACTCCATGGTCGACAGCATGACCGACAGCGCGAGCTCTTCGGACAATACCGAGCTGCTCGACAATTAATTCGTGACTATGAGCGGGTCGGCAATGCCGACCCGCTCTTCCTCTAGTTTAAGGCTGTTTCATGGAAGACCGGATCCTGATCAATCCGGACAACCGAATGCTCGGTAATTCGGGCAGCAATGACTTCAGCCTCTACGGCGCTCCCGCCGATCCGATCCTCACCATTGGGCCGGCCAATCCCGAGGCCGCCGACGACGGCGTCGCCCCGGCGAACACCGCCCTTGGCGCCTCTGCCGAATCCCCGGCCGCCCTTGCAGCCCCCCCGGAAGGCGAACCGGCCGTATTCCCTACGCCGCCGCCCGAAGCCCAGTCGCCCGGCATAACCCCGGCGCCGGCCGCGGCTCCCGCCCCGATTGCCGGCGAGCCGGCCGTTTCCGCCGGTTCTCTCACTCCCGCACTCGATCCGGCTCCGGCTCCGACGGTCATGGCACTCGACGGCGCGGTGCTCGCACCGCCGGTTCTCGCCGCGGCCCCTTCCGCAAACGCTCCAGCCTTCCAGAGCGGGGAAGCCGAGCCGGCACTCGCCGCGTCCCCCGCCGCAACCGTCGCGGCCTTCGAGGGTGCCGAAGCCGTCCCGGTCGCGGGCTCGATCGTGCAGGATGCTCAGCCCGCCTCGCTCGCTCAGGCACCGCTGTTGGGCAATGTGCTGACGGACGGCCCGCAAGCCGGCCTTGCCGAGCTGACCGCAGAGATCGCACCCGCCGACGCGCTGGCGCCTGCCCTGGACGGCGTCGACGACCTGCTGGGGACCGATCCGGCCGGCGGGATCGCGACTCTCGTCAGCCTGGTTTCGGTCTCCGACGTCTTCGACGTCAGCGAGGCCGGCTCGGATATCGTCCAGACCGCCAATCCCGTTGACCTGCTGGATACGCTTGCGGCCGACGATTCGGGCGTGGCTCCGCCTGCCGACGAAGACGAAGCGGAGCCCGTGGAGACGTTGCTCGGCTCGGCCACGGACCCGGTAGACGATCTCGACGACCCGCTGGGAGGGATCTGATCCGATGAGCCGGCCCACCCCTCCCGAACGGATGACTCCGACCGAGGTCCAGGAAATCCATCAGGAAGCGGTGGAGGCCGCCGCCGAAGCGATCGCCATCGACAGCGCCGCCCGCGGCGCGGAGCTCGAGCAAGGCGACGAGTTCGCCTCCGCCATTCGCCAGTGCAAGCGCCTGCTGTGGACGGCGGCCGCGTTCAGCGGCGGGGTCAACCTGCTGTTCCTGGCCTCGCCCATCTATCTCATCCAGGTCTACGGCCGCGCCATACCGAGCGGAAGCGAGGCCACTCTCCTCAGCCTCAGCGTCGCTCTCCTGCTCGCGCTGGCGACCATGGCCGTCTTCGACGCGGTCCGCGGGCGGATCCTGATCCGCGCGGCGGCGCGCCTCGACCGGATTCTCGCTCACCGGGTCTTCCATTCGATCATCGATCTGGCGCCGAAGAACGGCGCCGTCTTCCGCAACGCCCAGTCCCTGCGCGACCTCGATCAGTTCAGGACCGCGCTCGCGGGACAGGGTGCGCAATTCTTCTTCGACGTGCCGTGGATGCCGCTTTTCCTCATCGTCCTTTTCCTGATCCACCCGACGCTGGGGTTCGTGGCGCTCGCCGGGGCGGGCCTGCTTCTGGCCCTCGCCTTCTGGAACGACCGTTCGACCCGCGAAAGCGCGGCGGTGGCCGTCGCAGCGCAGAACAGCAGCTACCGGTTCACGGACGCCGTCGCCCGGCATGCCGGACCGGTGCGCGCCATGGGCATGGCGGATGCGCTGGCCGTGCGCTGGCACGTCGACCGCGAGACGATGGTCCGCCGCCAGGCCGAAGGGAGCGACCGGAACGCCACCGCGACGTCCCTCATCCGGGCGCTTCGCCTCGGCCTGCAAGGGGCGATGCTAGGCGTCGGAGGATGGCTTGCGATTCACGGCGAGCTGCTGCCCGCGAGCATCTTCGCCGCCAACCTGCTGCTCGGGCGCGCGCTCGCTCCGCTGGAGACGGCCGTTACCGGATGGAGGCAGATCGGCAACGCCATAGGCGCCGGACGCCGAGTGCAGAAGGCGCTTGTCCAGTCGCCGCCCCACCGGCCCCGGGTGAAGCTGCCCCCACGCGACGTCGCCATCGAACTGCGCAACCTGAGCTTCGTGCCGCCCAACGGCAAGCGCCCGGCGCTGAAGAATATCGACCTCAGCATCAAGGCCGGCGAGGCGATCGGAATCGTCGGCCCCAGCGGCGCCGGCAAATCCTGTCTCGCCCGGCTCATCACCGCCGTGACCGAGCCGACCGAGGGCCGGCTCACCATCGGCGGAATCGAAGGGAAGCACTGGACCGCCGAGGATCTCGCCCGCACCGTCGGCTACCTGCCCCAGAGCGTCGGCCTGTTCCCGGGCACCATCCGCGACAATATCTGCCGCTTCACCTCGGCGGAGGACGAGGAGGTGGTGAAGGCCGCGTGCCGGGCCAACGTTCATGAGATGATCCTTGACCTGCCCGAAGGCTATGAGACCAAGGTTCACGAAGGCGGCGCCGGCCTTTCGGGCGGCCAGCGCCAGCGGATAGGCCTCGCCCGGGCAATGTTCGGCTCGCCCCGCCTGCTGGTTCTCGACGAGCCCAACGCCCATCTCGACGCCGACGGCGAGGAGGCGCTCGCCGACGCGCTCGCCACGCTTCGGCGCGAGGGCAGCACGATCGTCCTCATCGCCCATCGCCTCAATCCCATCGCCCATGTCGACCGAGTCGTTGTCCTTTCGAAGGGCGAGCTTCAGCTGGACGGCCCGCGTGCCCGGGTCTTCCGCAAGGTCAAGACCGAGCTCGTCCGCTCGATCGCCCGCGAACCGGTGGAGGCAGGCCGATGAAGCTCGATTTCTCGTCGTTCGGAGGCGGCGGCGCGGGCGGCGGCGGCACGGCACGGCGGCGCTTCATCCCCCGATCCCTGCTCAAGCGCTACATGCGCGACCGGCTCGACGTGCGCCCGCTGGACGACGCGCACCGGACGGTGCGGATCGGCCTGATCGCGGCGATCTTCTTCTTCGGGCTCTTCCTCCTCTTCGCCCTTTTCGCCCCTATGTCGGGCGCCGCCATCGCCGAGGGCGAGGTCACGGTGAGCGGAAGCAAGCTCGTGATCCAGCCCGTGTCGACCGGCATCGTTTCCGAAGTCCTCGTCCGCGAAGGCCAGGCGGTCACCGCCGGCCAGCCCCTCGTCCGGCTTAACGGCGTGCGCTCGGGGGCCCAATTGCGGCAGGCGCAAGCCCGCCGCGACGCCTTGCGGGCCGCCGAAGCGCGGCTGATCGCGGAGCGAGACGGGCTCGACAGGCTCCTCTTCCCGGCGGACCTCGCTAGCCGCTCCGCCGATCCCACCGCCGCGGCCGCCATGCAGGCGCAGCTTGCCCTGTTCGAGCGCCACCGCTCGATCCTGGGCGCCGACCGCGCCCTGACCGAAACGCAGCTCGCCGCCGCGCAAGCGCGTCATGCCGCGTCCGAGCGCCAGCTCCAGCTGATCCAGGACGAGCTGGAAGGCATGCGGATCCTGCTCGCCAAGGGCTTCGCGCGGAAAACGACGATTCGAGCGCTGGAGCGCAGCGAAGCGCAGCTTCGCGCCGACACCCTGACCGGAGCCGCCGCGATCTCCGAAGCGCGGATCGGCCGGAATCGCACCCGCGACGGCCAGATGATGCAGCTGGTGGCCGAGCTGAACCAGGTCCAGGAGCAACTCGCCCAAGTCAATCCACAGCTCGACATCTCCCGTTACCAAGCCGACCAGGACCTGATGCGCGCGCCCGTCGCCGGCCGGGTCTCCGGCGTCGCCCAGCTGGGCGCAGGCTCGGTCGTGAATGGCGGCCGCACGCTGATGGAGCTGGTGCCGAACGGCCGCGCCCTCATCGTCCAGGCCAAGGTCAAGCCTTCCGACATCGACGATGTCCGGCTCGGCGCCATCGCCAACGTCCGGTTCACGAGCGTCAACCCGCGAGGCCGCTCCTCCTTCAAGGGCAGGGTCGTTACCCTCTCACCCGCACGAGTCGGAGCCGAAAGCGGCGGCGAGGGCTATTACCTCGCCCAGATCGCCCTCGACGATCCGGCCGGCGCCGCCGCCGACGGAGTGGTCCTTCAGCCCGGCCTTCCGGCGACGATCAACATCGAGACGGCGCGACGGACCTTGTGGGACTATCTCGTCGCCCCTCTGACCGACGCAATGAGCGGCGGAATGCGCGAGGAGTGAGAGGCGGCCTGGGCCGCGGAGCACGGGCACGCCTTCGGGACGCGACAGCACCAATTCCTCGATTTCGCCTGATCTGCGGCAGTGATTTGCCCGCGCCCGCCGCTATTGTGTGGCGGAGCCTGTAGTAGAGTATGACCCCCAATGACGGGGAGGCCGAGATGGCCGAGGACCCGGTCCACATCCATACCGCGCGGGCGATGGCCGAGCTGGATTCGGCACGGGCGGCGCGATGTCCGGAAGCGGCCCGGGCCCATTACGCCTTGTCGGGCCTTCATTTCGGCAAAGCTCGCGCGCTCAGCACCGGAAAACCCTCCAGTCGTGACTGAGCGCCGAAGCGGCGTCCCTGCCTGAACGAGGCGGCGTCGACTCGATCGTGAGCAAGACAGTTCCAAAGTGTGAACCTGCCTTCCGCGCGACGGTCCATTCTGCCTGACGGTGGCCGGCCGCTCGACAGCGACTTCCAATGTAGGATTTCTTGTGGGAACATTGAGGGAACAAACGAATCGGGAGCGCTCCATGCCACGACCTCTGACCGCGCTTCAGGCGCATCAGAACCGGCTCTTCCTCGAGCGGTTCGCGATGAGCGGGAACGTTCGGATGGCGGCTCGGGAGGCGGGGGTTAAGTACGGCACCATCCAGCATCGGCGGAAGGGGAATGCCGCTTTCGCCCAGGCCTGGGAGGCGACGGCGGCGGCGGTGCAGGCGCGGCTTCATCTCGCGGGGGGCAAGAGGGGGCCGGAGGCTTCCGTCATTGCGAGCGGAGCGAAGCAATCCAGGAAAGCGCGCGGGCGAGACGCCGAAGCTGGATTGCTTCGTCGCTCCGCTCCTCGCAATGACGAGCGGGAGGATTTCAGGACGAAGGGCGGCGAGCCGATGGTGGTTCGGACGCGGAGCGGCAAGCTGCAGATCCGGCTCGCCCATCCGGGCAAGCTCACCAAGGCGTGCGAGCAGGCCTTCCTCTACGCGCTTTCGGCGACCGCGAACGTTCGGCTGAGCGCCGCGGCGGCCGGCGCCTCGGTCGCGGCCTTCTATCGGCGGCGGAGGCAGAACCCGGCCTTCGCCCGGGAGATGCGGCTGGCTCTGAAGATGGGGTGGGAGAGGCTGGAGATGGCGGCGATCAAGGCGTCGATGCCGGAAAGCCATTGCGACGACCAGTGGCGCCATTGCGACCTCGCGCCGATGCCGCGGTTCAGCGCGGACCAGGCCATCCAGCTGCTCTGCCTCCACAACAAGACCGTCAATCAGGAGTGGGAGCAGCCGCACCAGCGGCGGCGGCGCGGCGAGAGCGACGAAATCTATTCGCTTCGGCTGCAGGCGATGTGGAGGGTCGAGACCAGCCTGGCGGCGGAGGCCGAGGCGGTGAGGCGCGCCTTCCAATATGAGGAGACGGGGGACTGGCGCCACGAGGACGAGGTGCCGCCGCCGGAGCTTCCTCCGCTGGAACTGGTCACGGGCTGGTCGAGGGCCTCGGGCAAGCCGGCGCACCACGAGGGCGTTGCCCTGTTCGGCGGCTGGCGGATCGGGGACATGGAGAAGAAGCTGGGGCGGGGGTGAGGGAGGCGAACCTTTTCGCTCTCGCCTGGACATTCGTCATTCCGGCGAATGCCGGAATCCATGAACTCCGGCTGTGCCAGTCCGATCCGGACCGTGTTCATGGATCCCGGATCAGGTCCGGGATGACGGCTCGGGCCGTCATGGGAGTCAATCCTATGACGTCAGTCCTCGCTTCACGAGGCTGGCCGGCTTTCGCCGTCTCTTCGCGCTGTTCCGGCGACGCTTCGCGTCGGCGTCACTGCGCTCGGCGGCTCCAGCTCACTTGACCAGCTCGACCTGCTCGAACTCCAGCTCGACGGGCGTGGCGCGGCCGAAGATGGAGACTCCGACCTTGACCCGGCCGCGGTCGAAATCGAGCTCCTCCACCACGCCGTTGAAGCTCGCGAACGGGCCGTCGAGCACCTTGACCTGGTCGCCGATCTCATAGTCGACGCTGATCTTGGTCTTGGGCGCGGCGGCGGCGGCTTCGTCCTTGGTGTTGAGGATCCGAGCGGCCTCGGCGTCGGTGATGGGCTGCGGCTTGCCCGACGAGCCGAGGAAGCCGGTGACCTTGGGCGTGTTCTTGACGAGGTGGTAGACGTCGTCGTTCATCGCCAGCTTGGCGAGGACGTAGCCGGGGAAGAACTTGCGGTCGCTGGTCACCTTCGTGCCGCGGCGGACCTCGGTCACCTTTTCCGTCGGGACCTCGACCGCCTCGACCAACTGGGCGAGGCCGAGCCGGTTGGCCTCGGACTGGATGGCGTCGCGGACCTTGTTCTCGAAGCCGGAATAAGCGTGGATGATGTACCAGCGGGACATTTGGATCTACCTTGGTGTGGCGTTGCGGCCGGGCGGCTAGCTGAGCAGGCCGAGCAGGCTGCTGACGAGGGCGGCGAAGGCGCTGTCCACGATGAAGAAGAAGATGCCGAGCAGGGTGGTCATGATGAGGACCATGATCCCGGTGGTCACCGTCTCCTTGCGGGTCGGCCAGGAAACCTTGCCGGTCTCGACCTTGACCTGGCGGAGGAAATCGCCCGGATTGACTCTTGCCACTGTCGCCTGTGTCCTTCTCGAGTAGCGCCTCTCGGGCAGCCGCTCTCGACCGGGGGGCCGGTCAGCCGAGCTTTGCCGATGAATGCGAGGTTCGCGAGATAGCGAGGGCGAGGAGCGATGGCAAGGGCGGGGGAGCGGGCCGGGCGCCGAACGCTGCGGCCGTCACGCGAGCGAATCGCGTGACGTCAGTCGCGCTTGGCGCGCCGGCCGGCGGCTGCGCGTGCGCTCCGCGCACCGGGCGCGCTGCTTCTCGACGCCCCTCGCTTCGTCTTGCGAAGGACGGGCAGTGCGGCTATCTGCGCCCTGGCCTTAGGAGTGTAGCTCAGTTTGGTTAGAGCATCGGTCTCCAAAACCGAGGGTCGTGGGTTCGAATCCCTCCACTCCTGCCAGGCCGGAGCGAGGCGCTCAGCGAAGCTGGAGGCCGGTCGGCGAAGCCGACGCGAAAGCCGCCGGCCAGCGCGCGAAACGCGACTGACGTCCCGGATACAGTCTCGTGACGGCTCTTCACTTCCGATAAGCGCCAGTGCCCGCAATCCGTCATCCCGGCCCAAGCTGGGGACCTCAGAGCGGATAAGTCTCGGCGCGTCTCGCCGAGGTTGGGATTTCGCCGGGACGACGGGCGGGGCCGGGGTCGGCCGCTCCTCAGCCTCGGCTATCCGCCTCCACGCGCCGGACTCCGTCCGAAGCGCCTCCTTCCAGGCCCTCGGCTTCGATCCGGCGGTGCATCTTAGAATCGAGGCTGCGGCGCATCTGC
>DASVTA010000332.1:0-2237 GCA_036387815.1 Allosphingosinicella sp. | reverse complement strand
GGCGTGATCGACGAGACCCCGGCGGCCTACAAGCCGATCGAGGCGGTGATGGCCGCGCAGGCGGACCTGGTCGAGATCGTCCACACCCTCAAGCAGGTGGTGTGCGTCAAGGGGTGATGCTCAAGGTGCTTCGATACGGCCTTTCGACTTCGCTCAAGGCCTACTCAGCATGAGCGGACAAGGAATCGCTCATCCTGGGTAGAGGCTGAGCGAAGTCGAAGCCTCGTATCGAAGGACGCAACCCAATCGGAAAAAAGAAGAGAAAATGATCCTCATCGACGGCTCCGAGGGCGAAGGCGGAGGGCAGGTGCTTCGCACCTCGCTCGCCCTCTCGATCCTCACCGGCAAGCCCTTCCGGATCGAGAAGATCCGCGCCAACCGCTCGCGGCCCGGAGTCATGCGCCAGCATGTCACCGCGGTCGAGGCGGCGTGCGCGGTCGGCGGCGCGGAGTGCGAGGAGCTGGCGGTGGGAGCCTCGGAGCTCAGCTTCGTCCCCGGCAAGGTGAAGCCGGGCGAGCACCGCTTCGCCGTCGGCACGGCGGGAAGCACCAGCCTCGTCCTCCAGACGATCCTTCCCCCGCTCATCCTCGCGGACGGCCCCTCCTCGCTCGTCCTCGAAGGCGGCACCCACAACATCCACGCACCGCCCTTCGACTTCCTCGACCGGGTGTTCCTGCCGATCCTCAACCGGATGGGGCCGCAAGTCACGGCCAGGCTCGTCCGTCCCGGCTTCTACCCCGCCGGCGGCGGCCGGATCGAAGTCGAGATCGAGCCCTGCCCCCGGCTGTCGCGCCTCGACCTCCTCGAGCGCGGCGAGCTCCGCTCGGTCATGGCCCGCGCCCTCGTCGCCGCCCTGCCGGGCGACATCGCCGTGCGCGAGCTGGCGGCCGTCCGCGAGGTGCTGGGCTGGCCGGAAGAGTCGCGCCGGATCGAGCAGCTCCCAGAGAGGCTCGGCCCCGGCAACATCCTGATGCTCGAAGCGGTCTTCGACCACGCCGGCGAGCTGGTTTCCGGCTTCGGCCAGCTCGGCGTCCCAGCCCAGGTCGTCGGCCAGAAGGCCGCCAAGCGAATGGCCGGCTATCTCGCCTGCAGCGCGGTCGCCGGCCCCTACCTCGCCGACCAGCTCCTCCTCCCCATGGCACTCGCCGGCGGCGGCAGCTTCACCACGGTGAAGCCGACGCAGCACTGCCGCACGGGCGCGGAGGTGATCGCGAAGTTCCTGGATGTGCGGATCACGTTCGAGGAGAAGGACGACGGCTGCCATCTGGTGAGGGTGGAGGCCTGACCGTCATCCGGCGAAGCCGGGATTCGTGACGCCGGTCGACCGCGGCGTCGCGCCGCGATGTTCTCAGCCCCGTCCGAAGCTTCCGGGTGTGACATACCAGGCGGAGTCCGCGCCGCACCTCGAGATTTCACCAGCTGCCGGCTCCGATGCAACGGCGCTGCCGCCGCTGCCGCCAAGTTGGACTCTCGATCCGATCGGAAAGCCGCTCCCCTCGACGGTCAGGACCAGGCGTTCCGGATCGTAATCGACCGTACCCTCCCGGAAGACCAGCGCGAACGTACGGCCGCCCGCCTCCAGCGCCAGGCATCCGCTCCTCACCAGCAAACGTCCGCTGATTGACGCCATATGGTAGGTGGGAGCGGGCTGGTTGGCAGCCGCCGACGCCTCCTTGAAGGTGAGCAACCGTACTTCGCCCCCTGACGCCGCCTCCATCCGTTCGGCTGGGCCATTGCGGGCGGCGTTCTCGACCGCAGGCTGCCCCTCTTGGGCGCAGCCCACCGCCACCGGCATGCACAGCGCGAGCGCCAGGCTCCTGATCCTCATCGATCCGCTAATAAGCAAGGCGGTAGCTTCTGGCATATGCAGCATCCATGCTCGTATAGTTCGCTGCGGAGTCGGTACCGTTTACCAGGTTCTCACCGCAACTGCTCATGATCCCGAACGCCGTCGTGTAGATGAACCACGGCGCGCCGCTGTCGCCGCTCTGGCAGCGAAGTCCCGAGCTTGGTCCCTGGACCTGGACATAGTAGCTTGGGCCGCTCGACACGGTCATGGCTCCCGAGCTGCCGGAGGTGCTGGCCGCAAACTGCTTGTACTTCACCTCGCCGCACCCTTGGCCGTGGGTCGGCCCCGTGACCTGCCCGAAATAGCAGACCCAGGTGCCCTGGGCCGTGCTGTCGGTCACGGTGGCGGTGGTATTGGTCAAGGTTCGCCGCCCGGTCAGAGTCCTGTA
>DASVTA010000331.1:0-1662 GCA_036387815.1 Allosphingosinicella sp. | reverse complement strand
CATGGTGATGGTGGTCGACATGTTGCCCTCGACGACGCGCCCGTTCGGAGTGCCGCCCGCGGCCGTCAGACCGCTGGCGAAGCTGATCGGCCGGGAGATGGAGGGGGCGGACCGTTTCCGGCGCGACCTCAAGTCGCTGGTCGGGCGGTTCGGCGATTCGCGCTGGCTGGAAAGCCGAAGCGATGCGGGAGTGGTCGGACGCTCGCTCGCGGAGCTGATTTCGACGGATCTCGGCCCGGAGCTTCCGCGAATCCGGGCGCCCCTCACCGTGATCTACGCCTGTCCGGCCAGGGTCAGCTACGCCTGCGCGCCGGTGAGCCGCGCCTACGCTTCGGCTTATTCGCGGCGGCCGGGCACGAAGCTCGTCCGCATAGAGCGCAGCGGCCACACGATCATGTGGGATCAGCCCACCGCCTTCCAGGCGGCGCTTCGAGCCTTCCTCGCCGAGCGCTGAGTCAGGCGGAGGCCCGGATCGTCACCCTGAACTTCGTTCAGGGTCCAGTCCTCCACCCGCGAGGCGGTTCGACGCTGGATGCTGAAACAAGTTCAGCATGGCGGCGAGGCGAGTAAGCCAAGGTTCAACCCGGACCGGCTAGAAGGGCGCCATGAAATGGCCGATCCTCCTCGCCGCCGCTTTGGGCTTCGCCTCCGTCGGAGCCGCGGCCCCGGCGCCGACGCTCCCTGCGCCCGCCGCCAAGCCCTTCGCCCCGACGCGGTTTTCGGTCACCGTCCAGGGCACCGGTCCGGACGTCATCCTCATCCCGGGCCTCACCGCTTCAGGTGACGTCTGGAAGGGAAGCGCCGCCGCGGTTCCCGGCTATCGCTACCATTTCGTCCAGGTCGCGGGTTTCGCCAATACGCCGGCGCGCGGCAACGCCCGGGGCGAGGTGGTCGCGCCGCTGGCGGAGGAGGTCGCTCGCTACATCCAGTCGCGGGGGCTGAGGCGGCCCGCGATCGTCGGGCATTCCATGGGCGGGACGGTGGCCATGATGGTCGCTGCAAGGCACCCCAGCCTCCCGGGCAAGGTGATGGTCGTCGACATGCTGCCCCAGCCCGCGGGGATCCTGGGCGGCGATGCCGCCGGAATGCGGGGCCTTGCCGACAGCCTCCGCGACCTCAGCGCCTCGCCCGGGGGCCGGCGTCTCGTCGAATCGGCGATCCGTCTGTTCGGCAATCCCGAAGGCGGGGCCGATCCCGACGTGACCGCCCGCGCCACGCACGAGCTGGCGCTCACCGACCTCACGCGCGAGTTGCCGAGGATCGCCGCGCCTCTCACCGTGGTTTACGCCAGCCTCGACCCGAGCCGCCGGGCCGCCGACGACGGCCGCTATCGCGCCGCTTATTCGGGCAAGCGCGGCGCGAAGCTCGTCCGCATCGACGATAGCGGCCACATGATCATGTACGACCAGCCGGCGCGCTTCCGGTCGGAGCTGAAGAGCTTTCTGGCGCAATAAGTCCTCCCCGAGCTTGCCTCGGGGAGGGGGACCGCGCGAAGCGCGGTGGAGGGGTAATCCCGGCGCCGCTTTGCCCCTCCACCGGGCTTCGCCCGGTCCCCCTCCCCCAGCAAGCTGGGGGAGGAATTCAAGGCACCAGCACCGTATCCACCGCGTCAGGCAGCATGTCCGGATGATCGAGCGTGTAATGGAGGCCGCGGCTCTCCTG
>DASVTA010000330.1:0-1695 GCA_036387815.1 Allosphingosinicella sp. | reverse complement strand
CCCTTCGGTTGGAGGCCCGACCTGGACGTCGCCGGCGAGCACCGGATCGGTCGGCGCAAGCACCGCGCCGAGGAGCAAAGCTCCGGCCAGGGTCATCCCGGCCAGGGCCCAGCCGAGCAGTGCGACCGAGAGGATGGTCAGCGGCATGACCACGGCCAGCAGCCGGACGGTCGGCTGCCAGTGGCGATAGCTTCGAAGATTGTCGATCCTGAGGCCGGTGCCGAAGAGGGCGACGATGATCGCGAGCTCGCTGGTCAGCTCCCACACCCTCGGCGCCGCCCTGGGATCGATCGCGTCGGGCATCCCAGGCACGAAGGAGAAAGCCAGGATCCCGAACAGGATCAGGAGCGCCGAAGCCGCCGGCTCACGGCCGGAGAAGAAACGCGGCAGCCAGTAAGCGAGGACGATGCCGGCGCCGACGGTCGCCATGGCGACGTGATAGGCGCCGAGGCCGAAGAAGGGTTCGGAGTGCATAGACTTGCCGAACTGCCCTTGGCGCTTATGGGTCCGGCGGGTTCGGCTCTTCGACGTTCCGGCGGGCCCAAGCGCTTGGCGGGCGGCCGGCCCGCATCGGTCCGGCGAAATGTTCCGCCCCGCGACTCCTCTCCATTTCGGATATAGTTCTCACGTGTTCTCCGTCGTTTAGCGTTGACGCACGGGAGTCGTCCCGTCATTTTTCCGCCGTCATCGTGGAGGGGCGAGATGAAGCGAAGAGTGGCGGCGAGAAAGTGGGTCCTCGCCGGAATGACCGTAGCGGCCGTACCGGCCGTCGCCTGGGCGGCGGAGACGATCACCTACAGCTATGACGCGAAGGGCCGGCTCGTCAAAGTCGAGCGCTCCGGCACCGTGAACAACGGCGTCAAGGCCGAATATTCGCACGACAAGGCGAACAACCGCACCAACGTGACGGTGAGCGGATCGCCCAACCCGCCTCCGCCCTGAGCCCCGCCTCCGCCCGCCGCATCGCGAGGCGAGCGCCGCCAATCAGCAGCATCCGGAGAGTATCGATGAAATCGTCCTTGGGGCGGACGGCGCTGCCGTGCGTCCTCCTCGCAGGCACGGCGCTGTGCGCCCTCGCCGCCGCCCCCGCTCATGCCCAGTCGGCCGCGCGCCAGCACCGGGCGCCCGACGCGAACGGGGTCGACCTGACCTGGGGCGATTACCTGATGCGCTTCACGGAAGGCTCGATCGGCGCGGGAGAGGCCGAGCTGGCGCTGGTGCGCACCGGAGTCCGCACCGGCACCGCCGAGAACGGCCACGAATGGGACGGAGTCCTTTTCGTGCAGGACCGCTCGTCGGGCGTGGAGAGGAACAACGTCTTTCTCGGGCCGGTCGTCGAGACCTTCGCGGGCGCGACGAGCAGCCCGCGCGGATCGGTCCTCGGCGGCGGCGGCGGGAGCTACACCTATACCCGCTCCGACGGCACCTCGATCGCCTTCAGCGATGTCGGCGCAAGCAGCGGCGGCGGCTCGAACCTGTGCAACGGCAGCGCCGACCAGGTGCATTGCAGCCTGCTTCCGACCAGCGTCTCCTCGCCGAACGGCGACACGCTCAGCATCGAGCACGACCTGCGATCCTATTGCACGAGCGTCATGGTCCTCGACCAGGAGCCGAACTGCACACATTATTCGCGCATCTCGCGAATCTCGAACAGCTACGGCTATTCGATCGCCTTCACCTACGCCTCGAACGGCG
>DASVTA010000329.1:0-4821 GCA_036387815.1 Allosphingosinicella sp. | reverse complement strand
CCCCGAAGCGCCGCCTGGGCCGCGGCCAGCCTGGCGATCGGCACCCGGTACGGCGAGGCTGAGACATAGTCCAAACCGGTGGCCTCGCAAAACGCGATACTGGCCGGATCGCCGCCATGCTCGCCGCAGATGCCGAGCTTGAGGCCGGGCCGCGCGCCCCTGCCCCGCTCCGCCGCAAGCGCGATCAGCTCGCCGACCCCGTCCTCGTCGATGGAGACGAACGGGTCGCGCTCGAAGATGCCCTTCTCGACATATTGGGTGAGGAACCGGCCGGCATCGTCGCGGCTGACGCCGAGGGTGGTCTGGGTGAGATCGTTGGTGCCGAAGCTGAAGAACTGGGCCTCCTGCGCGATCTCGGCGGCGCGGAGGGCGGCGCGGGGGAGCTCGATCATCGTCCCGACCAGATAGTCGACGCTCGCGCCCTGCTCGGCGAAGACGGCCTGAGCGGTCCGATCGATCAGGACCTTGATGATGGCAAGCTCGGCGCGGGTCGCGACGAGCGGCACCATCACTTCGGGAATGGGCGCCTCGCCCCCTTCCCTCGCCACCGCGACCGCGGCTTCGAAAATGGCCCTCGCCTGCATCTCGTAGATCTCGGGATAGGTGATGCCGAGCCGGCAGCCGCGGTGGCCGAGCATCGGATTGAACTCGTGAAGCTCGGCGACCCGGCGCTTGAGGGCGTCGACCGCGACTCCGGCGCCGGCCGCCACCTCCTCATATTCCGCCTCGCTGTGGGGGAGGAATTCGTGGAGCGGCGGGTCGAGGAGGCGGATGGTCACCGGGAGCGGCGCCATGATCTTGAAGATCTCCTCGAAATCGCCGCGCTGGGCGGGGAGGAGCTTGAGGAGGGCGGCTCGGCGGCCCGCTTCGCTCTCGGCGAGGATCATCTGGCGGACGTTGGCGATCCGCTCGGAATCGAAGAACATATGCTCGGTCCGGCACAGGCCGATCCCCTCCGCCCCGAACTCGCGGGCGGTGCGGCAGTCGAGCGGGGTCTCGGCGTTGGTCCGGACCTTGAGCCGGCGGTGGGAATCCGCCCAGGCCATCAGGGTCCCGAAATCGCCGACCAGCTCGGGCTGGACGGTGGCCACCGCGCCCAGCATGACCTCGCCGGTGGAGCCGTCGATCGTGATCGTCTCGCCTTCTTTTATCTCGGTCTGGCCGGCGCGCATGGACCTGGCCTTGTAGTCGATCGAGACGGTGCCGGCGCCGCTGACGCAGGGGCGCCCCATGCCGCGTGCGACCACCGCCGCGTGGCTGGTCATGCCGCCGCGGGCGGTGAGGATGCCCTGGGCGGCGTGCATCCCGTGGATGTCCTCGGGGCTGGTCTCTACCCGGACGAGGATGACCTTCTCGCCGAGCGCGGCGCGCTTCTCGGCGGTGTCGGCGTCGAAGACGGCGGCGCCCGAGGCGGCGCCCGGCGAGGCCGGGAGGCCCTTGGCGATCACACGGCGCTCCGCCTTGGGATCGAGGGTGGGGTGGAGGAGCTGGTCGAGCGCCTGCGGATCGACGCGGAGAACCGCCTCCTCCTGAGTGATCAGCCCTTCCTCGGCCATGTCGACGGCGATCCGGAGCGCCGCCTTGGCGGTGCGCTTGCCGGAGCGGGTCTGGAGCATGAAGAGCTTGCCGCGTTCGACGGTGAACTCGATGTCCTGCATGTCGCGATAATGGCGCTCGAGCAGGTCGAAGACGCGGGCGAGCTCGCCGAACACCTCGGGCATCGATTCCTCCATCGACGCGGCCCTGGCGCCGGCGGCCTCGCGGGCGGCGCGGGTGAGATATTGCGGGGTGCGGATGCCGGCGACGACGTCCTCGCCCTGGGCGTTGATCAGATATTCGCCGTAATAAGCGCGCTCGCCGGTCGAGGGATTGCGGGTGAAGGCGACTCCGGTGGCCGAGGTCTCGCCCATGTTTCCGAACACCATCGCCTGGACGTTGACCGCCGTGCCCCAGTCGCCGGGGATCGCGTTCAGCCGGCGGTAGGTCTTCGCCCGGTCCGACTGCCAGGAGCCGAACACGGCGCCGACGGCGCCCCACAGCTGTTCGTGGACGTCGTCGGGGAAGGGACGGCCAAGCTCGTCGGCGACGATCTCGCGGTAGCGCGCCGTCAGCCGGCGCCAGTCCTCGACCCCGAGATCGGTGTCGAGGTGGACGCCCTTGTCCTCCTTGGCGATCTCGAGCGCTTCCTCGAACAGGTCGTGCTTCAGGCCGAGGACGACGTTCGAGTACATCTGGATGAAGCGGCGATAGCTGTCCCAGGCGAAGCGCGGATCGCCGGAGATCGCGGCCAGGCCCTCGACGGTGGAATCGTTGAGGCCGAGGTTGAGGACGGTGTCCATCATCCCGGGCATCGAGACGCGGGCGCCGGAGCGGACGGAGACGAGCAGCGGATCGGCCGCGTCGCCGAAGCTTTTGCCGACGATGCCCTCGATATGGGCGATGCCTTCGGCCACCTCGGCGCGGAGGCTGTCGGGGAAGGTCTCGCCCTCGGCATAATAAAGCGCGCACATCTCGGTCGAGATGGTGAAGCCGGGCGGCACCGGCAGTCCGATCGACGCCATTTCGGCGAGGTTGGCGCCCTTGCCGCCGAGGAGGTTTCGCCAATTCGGTCCGTCCCCCGGACGGCCCTCGGTTGGCGAAATGTTCCCGGCCTCCCCGTCGGAGGCGCCGCCGCCGAAGCGGTAGACGAAGCGGGTCATGAGACGGCTTTCAGACTGTGTCCGATTCCGGACGAAGTGGACGACATGGACTGATGAAGGGCCATCGGCCCGGACCGGCGGGTCCGTCTGCCTGTCCGAAACCGGACGAAGTGGACGAAGTGGACTGGTAAACCGGCCTTGTGCCGCCTCATCCTTCGATCCTCGAGAAATCTGCCACCTGGTGGACGGCGTCGCGCATGCGCGCGAGCAGGGCGAGCCTCGCCTCCCGTTTCGCGGGATCGGCATCGTTTACCGTGACTTTGTCAAAGAACGAATCGACGGGTGCGCGAAGGCTGGCCAAGGCCGCCATCGCCCCTTCGAAATCCTCCGCCTCGACTGCGGCACGGGCGCGGGGCTCGGCCGAATCGAGGGCGGCGATCAGGGCAGTCTCCTCTTTTTCGGCCGTGTAGGGAAGAGTTTTGTTCGGGCCCTGTTCTGTCACCCCGGCGGAAGCCGGGGCCTCGGGAAGACCCGCCGAGACTTCTTGTCCCGAGGTCCCGGCTTTCGCCGGGATGACGGTATAATTTTCCTTCTTGAGGATGTTGGCGGCGCGCTTGTAGCCGGTGAGGAGATCGGCGCCTTCGTGCGTCTCGACGAAGGCCTGGAGCGCCTTCACCCGGGCGAGGAGGCGGACGAGATCGTCCTCGCCGCCGAGCGCGAAGACGGCGTCGATCAGGTCGTGGCGGACTCCGGCTTCGCGCTGCTGGACTTTGAGGCGGTCGGCGAAGAAGTCGAGGAGATCATATCCAAAAGTGACGTGCTCTTCGCCAAACGGTGCGAGCTGAGCTCCCTTCATCTGCAGGGTATCCAGCCCGACGCCCGTCTGTGGCTGCCAGAGAGCGCTGAATTTGTTTCCAGACAGCCTGTTAACGGCGTCTGTGAGATCAAGCACAGAAAGTCGCAGATCATGGGTAATCATCAGACTGATTGCACCGATGGCTGACCGCCGCAAAGCGAACGGATCCTTCGACCCCGTTGGTCGCTCTTGAGCAGCAAAGAAGGCGCACAAGCTATCCAGCTTGTCCGCCAGGCTCACCGCAACCGTCACCGGCGCGGTGGGGACTTCGTCGCCCTGTCCTACCGGCTTGTAATGGTCGCGGATGGCGTTGGCGACAGCCTCGTCTTCGCCCTGGGCCCTTGCGAGGTGGCCGCCGATCAGGCCCTGGAGCTCGGGGAACTCGCCGACCATCTGGGTGACGAGATCGGCCTTGCAGAGGCGGGCGGCGCGTTCCGCGAGGGCGGCCAAATCCTCCCTCTCCCCTGCGGGGAGAGGGTTGGGGTGAGGGGGTTCGGCGGTTGAGGAGCCTTTCGGGCTCAGAGCCCCCTCACCCTGGTTCGCTTCGCGAACCTGTCCCTCTCCCCTCCAGGGAGACGGGTTTATGACGCCGGTTTCCACCAGCCACCGCGCCAGCTTGGCGACGCGCTCGACCTTGTCGGCGACGGTGCCGAGCTTTTCGTGGAAGACGATTTCGCGCAACTTATCGGCCTGGTCCTCCAGCGGGACCTTGAGGTCCTGTTCCCAGAAGAATTTGGCGTCGGAGAGGCGGGCGGAGAGGACCCGTTCGTTGCCCGCGACGATCGAGGCGCCGCCGTCGGCGGCGTCGATATTGGCGGTGCAGACGAAAT
This sequence comes from Allosphingosinicella sp., assembly GCA_036387815.1. Taxonomy (GTDB): domain Bacteria; phylum Pseudomonadota; class Alphaproteobacteria; order Sphingomonadales; family Sphingomonadaceae; genus Allosphingosinicella. The sequence continues at coordinate 496 of DASVTA010000329.1, read as the reverse complement.
GGGGGGCGAGCCTCCCCTCCCCGTCCGTGCAGGCGAAATATTTCTGGTTGGTGCGCATGGTGAGCTGGATCACCTCGCGCGGCACTTCGAGGAAGGCGGGGTCGAAGCGGCCGAGCAGGGGCACGGGCCATTCGGTGAGGCCGGCATTCTCGGCGAGCAGGCCTTCGTCCTCGACCAGGGCCAGCCCCGCGGCGGCGGCGGCGGCCCTGGCGCCGTCGGCGACGATCCGGCGGCGCTCTTGCGCGTCGACGACGACGTGGCAGGCCTGCATCTTCTCGAGATAGTCGTGGGCGCCGCCGATGGTGATCTGGCCGGGATGGTGGAAGCGGTGGCCCAGCGTCGCCGCTCCGCTCCTCACGCCGGCGATCTCGAAGCCGACGATCTCCTCGCCGAGAAGCGCGACGATGCCCTGGAGCGGGCGGACCCAGCGCGGGCTCTCCGTCGAGGACGAGGCGGCGCCCCACCGCATCGACTTCGGCCAGGGAAAGGCGCGGAC
>DASVTA010000328.1:0-2045 GCA_036387815.1 Allosphingosinicella sp. | reverse complement strand
AGCCAGATCTTGAGGTCGGCATATTGGGCCCGGGAGAGCGGATCGGAGGCGGGCGCGCCGTCCATCGCCTCGACATAGCGCGTCTCGGCCCGGTGACCGTCGAGATGGCGCTTGAAGGTCGCGGTGTAGAGGCTTGATCTTGTTGACCAGGGCGTCACCCCGACGGCGCCGGCATAAGCCTCGCCGCTTTCCCGGCCGATGGCCTGGAGAGTGGTCTTGGCGCGCAGGAAGCGGGGCGCCCAGTCGAGCTTGGGATAGAGGTTGCCGACCGCTCCGAGCATCCCGCGGGCGGGACGCGGCAAAAGTCCCCTCACCCGCTCCTCGGCGGCGAACATCCGGTAGCGGCGGTAGCCGGCGAAGGCCTCGTCCGCGCCGTCGCCGGACAAGGCGACCTTGACCGTCTCCCGCGCCAGCTCGGACACCCGGTAGGTGGCGAGTGCGGAAGCGTCGGCGAAAGGCTCGTCGAAGGCGTCTGCGAGAGTGTCGATCAGCTCGAAATCGTCCGCCGCGACGATCCGGCTCCGGTGACGGGTGGCGAAACGTTCTGCGACCAGGGCCGCCCATTCGGTCTCGTCATGATCCGCCTCGCTGAACCCGATCGAGCAGGTGTCGACCGCCGAGCGGCTCGCTTCGGCCATCAGAGCGACGACGGCCGAGCTGTCCACGCCGCCTGAAAGGAAGGCGCCGAGCGGCACGTCCGCGACCATCCGGGAGCGCACCGCCGACTGCAGGCGCTCGACCAGCTCCTCCTCCAGCGCCTTGGCGGAAGCGCGGGAAGGATTCGAAAAATCCACGTCCCACCATTTGACCGGCTTCGGCACCACCCGCCCGCGCCGGACCAGCAGATAATGGCCGGCGGCAAGCTTCCTCGCTCCGTCCACCATGCAGCTGTCGTCGGGGACGTAGCCGAGGCCGAGATAATCCTCCACCGCGCTCCGGCTGGGGCTGCGCCGAAGCAGCGGGTGGGCGAGCAGGCCCTTGAGCTCGGAGGCGAAGACCAGGGCGTCGTCGGGCAAGGTCGCCCAGTAGAGCGGCTTCACGCCGAGCCGGTCGCGGGCGAGGAAGAGGACGTCCTCGTCGCCGTCGTAGAGGGCGAAGGCGAACATGCCGTTGAACCGGGAGAGGCAGTCCGGTCCCCATTGACGCCATGACGCCAGGATCACCTCGGTGTCGCTCTCGGTGCGGAAGCTGTGGCCGAGCGCCTCGAGCTGCGCCCTCACCTCCCGGAAATTGTAGATCTCGCCATTGTAGGTGAGCGCCAGCCGGCCGTCGGCGGAGCGCATGGGCTGGTCGCCGGTGGCGAGGTCGATGATGGAGAGGCGTCGGTGGCCGAGGCCGACACCCGGAGCGGTCCAGACGCCGCTTCCGTCAGGCCCGCGATGGGCGAGCGCATCCGCCATCCCGCTTACCCGCTTGGGCTCGACGGGCTTTGGGGAGCTCACATAGAAGAGGCCGGCGATGCCGCACATCAGCGAGTCCCTGCCAGCCCGGCGGCCCTGTCCGCAAGAGGCGCGATCGGCCCGAGATCGGAAAGGAAGGCGTCGATCGCCGGCCGCGGGCTGAGGCCGTCGGCCGGAGCCTGCGCCGAGACCAGCACGGCCACGGCGCGCTGGGGGCCGCCCAGAAGGCGCACCTTTACCGTTTCCAGCTTCACCCGGGTCGCGCTTCCGGTAACGATGTCGCCGACCCGGTAGAAGCTTGCCACCTCGCGCACCCTGCCGTGCGACCCGATCCGCTCCGCTTTGCCGCCCGGCGGCGGCGCAGCCTCGCCGGTCCAGGACCAGGCGCCCTCTTCGTTCGAGGCGCCCTGGCCGTAGCCGACCAGCTCCCGGCCCTCGCTCTGCCGGGCGAAGACGATCAGTGCGAGATCGACCTGCTGGCCGGCGGCGTTGCGGTAGCGGCCCATCCGGATCCGGTCCGCGCCGGTGTAATTGGGCTGCCATTCCGGCCCCGCCGGCAGCCGGGCCCAGCCGCTCACTTCGGGAAGCGGCGAATCGGGAACCGCGCGGGTCCCGGCGGCGGCCACCGCTCCGGACCAGAAAGGC
>DASVTA010000327.1:0-3951 GCA_036387815.1 Allosphingosinicella sp. | reverse complement strand
AGCAGCCGGACCTGCCTTCGCGGCCGGAGCGCTTCGGCGGTTGGCGGTGAAGGGGCTGGGGGGCGAATAGAATGCAGGGACTGCGACCGCTCGACTCCGGGGCCCGAGCCGCGCTGAAAGTGATCGGGTTGCTGCTGGTTGTCGCGGGGGTGGCTTGCAGCCTGCTCTGGTTCGTCACGTACGCACCCGGCCTCGTCGAGCCCGGGCGCCTGGACAATCGTCAATTCTTTGTGGTCGCCTGTCAGGCGCTGTTCGGGCCTCTCCTGCTGCTGACCGGGATCGTCAGCGTGCAGTGCGGCAATTGGGGGCGGCTGCGGCTCGTCGGCGGGCTCGCCGCCGTGGCTGCCGCCACTCTGGCTCTGAGCTTGATCCTCCAACTCGCCGGCTAGGCGGCCCGCGAAGGGAGCGCCTCGCGGTTGGCGGCCAAGGGAATGGGGGGGTGTAGGTGGAGCGGTTGCCGGCATAGCCGCAGGGCTGAGGGAAGAAACATCTCACCCAAAGGACCAGAGACGCTGCGGGTATCGATGGGCTCGGTGCCCCTTCGACGCCGCCGCCGGCGTCGCTCAGGACATGCCTTTGCCTTGGCAGAGCTTGCGCTCCAGAGGGTCGCGTTCGTCGTTGGGGCCTGCGATGGGCGCCGACGTAGGGAGCGGGGAATTCTATTCAGACCTGGCATAGTTTCGGATCCATCGTTCCGCGTTGTTCACCCCTCTCCCGTCCTTACGGGAGAGGAGGGGCCCGCCGCGCAGCGGTGGGAGGTGAGGGTCTTGCTGAGTCCGGGCTACAGACCCTCTCCTCCCAAGCTTCGCTTGGCCCCTCCTCTCCCGTAAGAACGGGAGAGGAAGAAGGAGGGCTCACACACCGGCGCGCCGATCTCCAGCGCCGCGGTGAGGTAGGAGCGGGTTCGTTCGGCGGCTGGGCGGTGAGGGCAATTAGGAGCATGCGGCCGTCGCTCGGGTCCGGCTTCGGCGAAGATTCCGGCTTCGACCAGGCGGCGGGTGGCCTGGAGGGCGGTGCTTTGGACGACTCCGGCGGCGGCCGAAAGGCCGGCCTGGTGGACTTGCCGGCCTTCGGGGCGGGCGGCGTAGGCTCGAGCATCAGGCTCCATTCGGGGATCGCCGACGTCGAAGCCGAGGAAAATCACGGCGCAGCCAGCGGGCCGCGATGATCGATCGCACCGTCGCCGCCGTAATCGGCGTCAGGGGATCGATCGGGCGCCTGAGCGGTGGATCCTCGGCCAGCGCCCAGTCATGGAGCATGCGCCCGTCTGCTCGAGCACTCGGCGGATGGCGAGCAGGCAGACGCATTTCGATGACCGGCGACCTGGCACGGCCGGGCATCGTTGAAGGAGACGGGCTTGCGCTCCGCCTGATAGGCTCTTCTGTTGTCATGGAGGCGAGGCGGCGATGACGAAGAAGGCGACGGCGAAGATGAGCGGCGGGCGGCGCGAGGCTTCCGCGCGGCGCCGGGCGCGCGTCCGCGCGCGGCTCCGGTTCCGGACCCCTTGGCGTCCGGCCGGAAGCGTCGCGAGGCGAGGCGGACAGCGACAGGCGACACCGCGCTCCCCCCTTTTTTCCAGTCCCTGGGAAGCCGGAACTTCCGAACCTTATGTGTCGCTGTTGTCGCCGTTCCGCCCCGGTCCGCGGCGGGTGGCCCGTCGCCGGACCGCGGGGCTCGGGTCGAGCGGCGGGACGGGCTCGCGTGAAGCTTCGAAGCTCTCAGCGGTCTTGCAGCCTCGCGGGGATTCGGTAGCTTCCCTCTGCGCTTTCGGGAGGGTGACCATGTTCGGCTGGCTTGGGGAATTGCTGAAGCCGCCGCGCTGGGCGGTGGCGGTGGACGAAGAGTGGATCCGGGTGGCCGACGATGCGGGCGAGACACGCGCGATCGCGAAGGCGGCGCTGGTGCGGGTGGCGCTCGAGACGACCGACCGGGGCATCGAGGGGATGGACCATTGGTGGCTTCTGTTCGGGGACGACGGCCGAACCGCCTGCGTCTATCCGCTGGGCGCGGAGGGTGAGGCGGCGGTGGCGGACTATCTCAAGGCTCTGCCGGGCTTCGACCATGGCGAGATGATGAAGGTCATGACTTCGATGAGCAGCGCTGCGGCCACGGTGTGGAGCCGCGGGTACTGACTCGCTCGGCTCGAAGCGTAACTGGAGAGCGGGCATGGGCGTTTATCTGGTCACCTGGAAACTGAACTCGCAACTGGAGAGGGAAACGCTCGAGCTCGAGTCTCTTGGGTCTGCGCTGATAGCGCGGATCGAGGCGTATGATTACGCTCACGACGTGGAGTTCGAGTCCGTATACTTCGTCTCGACGCCTTTGCCGGCGGGGCAGATCAGCGACGACCTCCACGCGGGGCTCGATCCCGACGACAAGATCATCGTCGCCCAGGTGCTGGAAGGCACTTATTGCGGCTGGCTTCCCAAGGCGATGTGGGACTGGATCGAGGAGCGTCTCTGACGCCGGCAGCGGGGGCGCTTCAGTCGCCTCGGCGGCTCCGCCGGCTTTCCCCGTCGCCCGGCATGGCGTGGATCGCGGGCCGGGATTCGTGCTAAGCCTCGCGGCGGAGGAGAGTTCGGATGGCGTATCTCGGGTGGGCGGCGGCGGTTTCATTGCTGGTCCCCGCGTCGGCCATGGGGGCGGCTCCGGCTCCGGCGGCTGCCTGGGGGCCGGCGGACGTGTGCGCGATCGCGGCGCGTCCGGAATCGCCGGGGCACGACCAGACGGCCGATCCGGGGAAGGGCGCCAGGGCGAGCGCCGTCCACGCGCGCACGGACTGGCGGATGGGCGGCTGGGACCCGAAGTGGAAGGCGCGTCCCGAATGGGGGCCTTGTCCCATAGACCGGGTCCGGTTCGACGAACTCTACTTCACCGCCGACGGCCGCTTCGCCAAGACCCTGGGCGGCTGGCAGGCCGGGCCGCTCGCGGGCGCCTGGGGCTATTGCCTGTTCGAGAAGCGCGGAAAGGCCTGGGACGTGCTCGGCTGCGAGATCACCGCCATCTCCTGACGGAGGAGAGTCGGCGCCACCGTGGACCCGGGGATGGGGACTGCTGGCGGACGGAGGCGGCGGCCTCCGTTTCTTGACCGCGCTGGGCAGGGCGCGGCGGCTCCGGGGCTACTCGACCCGCGGCCCCCGGCCGTGATATCCGGCCCCATGTCCCAGTCCCTTGCGGCGATGCTGGCTTTCCTGCTGACGGTGCCGGATCACGGCCTCGGCCCGCACGCCTTCCTGTTCTTCAAGCCGGGCTCGACGGTGCTGGCGGGGCCGGACGATCGGCTTTATTTCGACGAATTCCCCGGCGCCTTCGTCCAGAACCGCCGGCACTGGCCCTGGGTCGTCGCGATCTGCGCCGGGCGGGAGGACGGATCGGCGGCGGCGGCGCGGGCGGCGAAGGCCCGGGCCCGGCTGGTCCGCCGGCACCTGCGGGTCGGCGGCGTCGGCCCGATCGAGCTGTGGCCCTACAGCCGATGCAGGAAGCTCCGGCACATGGACGAGCCGGCCGTGTTCCTGATGACGGAAACGCGCTGGCCGGCCGCCAAACGGGCCGCCGAGCCGGTGCGGGCGCCCTGCCCGCCGCGGCCGCAGCCGCTCGCTCCGGCGCTGGATTCGGTGGCTCGGCTGCCGGAGGGGCGGAGCAGCGTCGCTTTTTCGGCGGAGCCTTCGCTCGAACATCCTGGGCGGGCGTGGGTGGTTCGGGCGCATCAGCCGAGGCCGGGGGACGCGACGCTGGAGATCCTCCGGCTGCGGAGGCGCAGCGACTGCAACGTCTATGACGTCGAGACGCGGTGGCAGGCGCCTTTGCCGGCGGCGGATTACCGGGCGCTGGTGCGGGCGGCGGAACGGGTGGGGGCGCCCAGGCCGGGCGCATTCTCCGACGAGGAAGCAGACCGCGACCTCGGCGACCTGGTCACGGACGGCACGATGATCGAGCTTCGGCTGAAGCGGT
>DASVTA010000326.1:0-2429 GCA_036387815.1 Allosphingosinicella sp. | reverse complement strand
GCCTTCAGTCGTCGAATGGATTCCGCCCAGCTTTTTCTTGCCGCATCTTCCTGCGCCATGTTCACTGCTCCAGGTTGGGATCCAACGTCAGCATAGCGGCTGTACAGCGACCTGTCGTGACAGTCGTCACGACTCGCGAGTTTCACCAGGCAGGCGATGCCAGTTCTTCCGGACCATCAGCTTGAGCCCAGACCAGACCGGATCCACGGCGCAGACCTTTACGTCGACGAGGTCGGTGGCGGGCAGGATCGCCTCCCGGATCCGGTCCTCGGTGATGTCGGTGGCGACTTTCGAAGCTTTCTTGGGCCAGCTTACCCAGATGAAGCCTCCGGACGCGAGCAGCGGCCTCAGGTTCGCCAGCTTCCTCTTCATGTCGGCAAATTCGGTGACGAAGATGTGCGCTGCGTCGATTGGCGCTTGGGGCGCAGAGATCACGTCCAGGGCGAGGCCTTCAAGCTCGATATCGCCCTTCACGCTCTCTGGCATGCCCTCCCACCAAACCCGCTGGCCGTCCTTGAGGGACAGCTTGCGCGCGAGGGGCGTTCCCGAATAGCCGGCCGATGCCATTCGCCATCTCCGTCAATGCCGCGGAAGCTGGATCCCGCTCCTCTACCATGTCGCGCGCCTTCTCTTGAACACGAAATGGCGAAGCGGGATTTCCGCCCTCGCGGGATGATTGGAGGCGCCTGCCCCGGAATTCAGGCGATCGCCGGCTCACTCGCCATCAGCTTCGGGAAGAAGTCTTCGTGGGCCTCGCGCAGCTCGGCGAGCGGGATGGCGTGGTCGCCGCCGGGGAGCTCGAAGATGAGGCGGGTGCCGCAGGTCCTGCCGATCGCCTCCACCTCGACTCCGGCGGAATGGGCGCGGGCCAGGAAAGTGAGCAGGCAATTGTCGCAGATCGTGGCGACGTAGAGCCCCTGGTCCTCGGCGAAGAGGGCGGCGTTGCTTTCGGGCCTGAGCTTGTTGATCAGGGCGCCGACGTTGCCGGCGAGCGCCATCTCCGCCAGCGCTACGGCGATCCCGCCGTCGGCGACGTCGTGGCAGGCGGTGATCGCTCCTCCGGCGATAGCGGCGCGGACGAACTCGCCGGCGGTCCGCTCCGCCTCGAGGTCGACGGGCGGCGGCGGCCCTTCCTCGCGGCCGTGTATCTCGCGAAGCCACAGCGACTGGCCCAGATGCCCCCGGCGGTGGCCGATCGCGACGATGACGTCTCCCGGACCCTTGAAGGCGGCGCCGACGGCTTTGCGCCAGTCCTTGAGCAGTCCGACTCCGCCGATCGCCGGCGTCGGCAGGATGGCGCTTCCGGTCCCGTCCTCGCCCTTCGTCTCGTTGTAGAGGGAGACGTTGCCGCTCACGATCGGGAAGTCGAGGGCGCTGCAGGCTTCGGCCATGCCGGTGATGCAGCCGACGAACTGGCCCATGATCTCCGGGCGCTGCGGGTTGCCGAAGTTCATGCAGTCGGTCGTCGCGAGCGGAGTGGCGCCGACCGCGCACAGATTGCGATACGCCTCCGCGATCGCCTGCCGGCCGCCTTCGACGGGGTCGGCGAAGCAATAGCGCGGAGTGACGTCGGTGGTGATGGCGAGCGCCTTCTCCGTTCCGTGCACCCGGACGACGGCGGCGTCGCCGCCCGGCCGCTGCACGGTGTTCGCTCCAACCATATGGTCATATTGCTCCCACACCCAGCGGCGGCTGGCGAGGTCGGGCGAGGCCATCAGCGTCATGAGGTCGGCGGCAACGTCCGCGCATTCGGGGACGTCCGCGAGCGGCTCGGGCTTCTGAGTCGGGACCCAGGGCCGATCGTAGCAGGGGGCGTCGTCGGCGAGCGGGGCGAGCGGGATATCGGCGACCGTGCCGCCGTTCCACTTGAGGACCAGGTGGCCGGTTTCGGTCACGCGGCCGATCACGGCGAAATCCAGCTCCCACTTGCGGAATATCGCCTCGGCCTCAGCTTCGCGGCCGGGCTTCAGCACCATCAGCATCCGCTCCTGCGATTCCGAGAGCATCATCTCGTAAGGCGTCATGCCGGTCTCGCGGCAAGGCACGGCGTTCATGTCGAGCTCGAGGCCGACCCCGCCCTTGGACGCCATCTCCACGGAGGAGGAGGTGAGTCCGGCGGCGCCCATGTCCTGGATTGCGACGATGGCGTCCGACGCCATCAGCTCCAGGCAGGCCTCGATGAGGAGCTTCTCGGTGAAAGGATCGCCGACCTGGACGGTGGGCCGCTTCTCCTCCGAATCCTCGGTGAAGTCGGCCGAGGCCATGGTCGCTCCGTGGATCCCGTCGCGGCCGGTCTTGGAGCCGACATAGACGACCGGATTGCCGACGCCCGCGGCGGCCGAGTAGAAGATCTTGTCCTGGTCGGCGACTCCGACGGTCATCGCATTGACCAGGATGTTGCCGTCATACGCCCGGTGGAAATTGACTTC
>DASVTA010000325.1:0-2074 GCA_036387815.1 Allosphingosinicella sp. | reverse complement strand
AGCTCCATCAGGAGCAGGCGCTTCGGGCCGTCAGGCTCGCCTCCCCCTTCAACCTTCCCGACAAATTCTACGATGCCTGGAAGTATCTGAGCCCGATCGGCTTCGACAGGAAACTCTCACGATGAAAAAGCTTCTGCTGGCGAGCCTTGCCGCCCTGTTCGCCTCCCAGGCCGCGCTGGCCCAGCTCAGCGTCGACGTCACCGACGAGAGCGGCGACGACCTCGTCATCGCCGTTCCGGTCATGCCGACTCCGCAGGCGGAGGAAACGCCGGCCGGGACGACGGAGGCGCTCGGCGCGCGGATCGCCGAGGTCGTCGCCGCCGACCTTCGCGGCAGCGGCCTGTTCCGCCCCGTCGGCCCCGGCGGGATCCGGGCCGTGCCGTTCGCCGAAGTCAACGCACCCGCTTATGCCGCCTGGAGCGGCGCCGGTGCGGCCGCTCTCGTCCAGGGCTTCGTCCGGGCCAATCCGGACGGGCAGATCACCGTCGGCTGCTACCTTTACGACGTCGCCCTCCAGTCGGAGCTCACCCGCCAGGGCTATGTCGTCGCGCCCCGCGATTGGCGACGGGCCGCGCACAAATGCGCCGACGCCATCTATTCGCGCCTCTCCGGTGAAAGCCCCTTCTTCGACAGCCGGATCGCCTACATCGCCGAAAGCGGTCCCAAGAACGCCCGGGTGAAGCGGCTCGCGATCATGGATTCGGACGGCGCCAACCATCGCTTCCTGACCAACGGCCAGTCGACCGTGCTCACTCCCCGCTTCTCGCCCGACTACAGGCAGATCGTCTATCTGAGCTACGTCGAGAAACGGCCGCGGATCTACATCTACGACATCGGCACCGGCCGGCAGCGGATCGTCACCGAGAGCTCGAACCAGACCTTCGCCCCGCGCTTCTCGCCCGACGGCCGCTGGGTCCTCTACGCCATGTCCGTGGGCGGCAATACCGACATCTACCGGGTTTCCGCCCAGGGCGGGGCTCCCGTCCGGCTCACCAATTCGCCGGGGATCGACGTCGGCGGCTCCTATTCGCCCGACGGCAGCCGGATCGTCTTCGAAAGCGACCGCTCGGGCCGGCAGCAACTCTACGTGATGGACTCGGACGGCTCCAACCAGCGGCGGATCAGCTTCGGCGGAGGCGGCTATGCGACTCCGGAGTGGAGCCCGCGCGGCGATCTCATCGCCTTCACCCGCATCGCCGGCAATTTCCGGGTCGGCGTGATGAGCCCGGACGGCTCGGGCGAGCGGCTCCTCACCGACAGCTGGCAGGACGAGGCGCCGAGTTGGTCGCCCAACGGCCGAGTCCTGCAATTCTTCCGCACCACCCAGGGGCGCGGCGGCAAGTCGAGCGTCTGGCAGGTCGACCTCACCGGGCGCAACGAGCGCCGGATACCGACTCCGCTGGACGGCTCGGATCCCGCCTGGGGTCCGATATTGCCTTGATGTACCCGAAAGGAGAGAGCGTATGAGAAAGACCCCATGGAAGGTCGCGGCGATCGCCGCGGCGCTGGCGCTGACCGCCGGCTGCGGGAAGAAGGCTCCCAAGGATCTGCCGCCGCCGCCGAGCGACGCCGCCGACGCCGGAACCGCGACGGGCTTGGAAGACGGTTCCGCGGACGCCACCGACGGCGTGGGCCCGGGCTCCCGCGAGGATTTCATCCGAACCGTCGGCTTGGAAGGGGACCGCGTCTTCTTCGACACGGATCAATATGACCTCGACGACCGCGATCGGGCGACGCTGGATGCCCAGGCGCAATGGCTCAATCGCTACACTAACGTGCGGGTGACGATCGAAGGCCATGCCGACGAGCGCGGCACCCGCGATTACAATCTGGCTCTCGGCGACCGCCGCGCCAACGCCGCCAAGAACCATCTCGCGGCCCGCGGCGTCGCCCTCCAGCGGATGACGGTGATCAGCTACGGCAAGGAGCGGCCGGAGGCATTGGGATCGGACGAAAGCGCCTGGGCCCAGAACCGCCGCGCGGTGACGGTATTGCCGCAATAGGATTTGCCTCCCCATCGAAGATGGGGAGGGGGACCCCGCGGAGCGGGGTGGAGGGGTAATTGGCGCAGGTC
>DASVTA010000324.1:0-9575 GCA_036387815.1 Allosphingosinicella sp. | reverse complement strand
CGGCTCCGCCACGCTTCGCGAGATCCGCTTGCTGACCGGGCTCGGCTTCACGCCCGCCGAGGCCCTGGCCGCCGCGACTTCGATCAGCGCCGGAATCCTTCGCCGGGACCGGGATCACGGCCGCATCGTTGCCGGCCAGCGTGCCGATCTGGTACTGACCGGGGGCCGCCCCGACGAGCGGATCGCCGACCTCCACGATGTGCGGCGAGTCTTCGTCTCGGGCCGCGAGATGCCGCTGAAGCGCCTCGCCGAGAGCCTCGCCGGTGACCGCCCCTCGCCGCTTCCCGTGCACCCGATGGCGGGCCCCATCCACACCGGCGCAGGCCCTGCCGGCCGGACCGATCTCGATACGCTGCCCGTCGAGGGCACCGACCCCGGAATGGACCACAGCCATCTCGATCTTGCCGAGCTGCCTGGAGGACGGCTGTTCCTGGCGGCAGGTCTCGGCGCCGCGCCCAGGCCTTTCGCGGAGCTTCACCTGCCGCTGACAAGGGGCGCGGTTCAGCTGGCGGACGCGAGCGGCTTCTCCGGAATCGCCTTCGAGGCTCGCGGAGCGGGCGATTACGCCTTGCTTCTCAACAGCTACGGGATCCATCCGCGAAGCTGGTTCAAGGCTTCCTTCGCCGCGGGCGAGGCGCCGCGCGAGATACGGATAGCGTTCAGCGCGTTCGCAAGCCCCCTCGCCGAGGCACGCCTCGATACCGCGACGCTGCGGGCCCTGCTGTTCCGGCTGGAAGGCGAGCCCGGCGGCGGCGCCTGGCTGGAGCTCGGGAACGTCCGCTTCTACCGCTAGCGCCCGTCCGGGACGCTAGGGACAGGTGCCCGGCGGCGGGCGGTGCGGCAGCGGGCGGCCGGCGGCTTTTCCGGTAAGGACGCCGTCGTCGACCGCGACGGCGCCGTTCACCAATACGGTTCGAACGCCTTGGGCGGGAAGGGTGGGATCGCGGTAAGTGGCTCGTTCGGCGAAGCGCCGCGGGTCGAAGACGACGATGTCGGCGAAGGCGCCGGGCTGCAGCCGGCCGCGTCCCGCCAAGCCGAAGGTCCTGGCAGCAAGTGTCGAACTTCGCTCGATAAATTGCCGCAAGTGGAGGATAGTTCTGGAATCGACATATTTTGCATATTTACGCGCGAAACTGCCGAACATCCGCGGATGGCCGGTGGAACCGTCGGATCCCGTCATCACCCAGGGCCGGCGCATGAACGTCTCGATATCGGCCTCGGTCTGGTTGAACGAGGCGACCGCCGGATCCTGGATGCGGATGACCGCGATGGCGGCGGCGATCGCTTCCTCGTTCCGCCCGCTGGCGACCTCGGCCAGGGTCCGCCCGCTCATCTCCCCCTGGGTGATGAGAAGCGCGGCCGGACCTCCGCGCCGCCGCAGATTCTCGGCCATGTCGGATTTGAGGCGGCCGGCCAGAGCCGGATCGTCCAGCCGCTCGAGCAGCTTCGTCCGGCCGCCGTCCTGCGCCCAGAGCGGCACGAGCGCGGCGACGAGGCTCGTGCCGGAGGCGGACCAGGGATATTGATCGGCGGTGACCGCCTGACCGGCCCGCCGCGCCGCCTCCACCTTCGCGACGATCGCCGGCGCCTGGCCGTGGACGTCGACCCCGAGCGCCTTGATATGCGAGATATTGACCGGAAGCCGCGCCTGGCGGCCGATCGCGATCGCCTCGTCGACGGCGGCGGCGAGACCGATATTGTAGCTGGATTCGTCGCGTATGTGGCTGTCGTAAACGCCTCCGCGAAGCCCCGCCTCACGGGCAAGCGCAACCACCTCTTCCGTCCTGGCGAAGCTTTGGGGGACGTAGAAGAGGCCGGTCGAGAGCCCGAGTGCGCCCTGGCACATGGCCCGGGCGACCAGGCTCCGCATCCGTTCCAGCTCGTCGCTGCGAGGCGCCCGGTTCGAGGCTCCGACCACCTGCTGCCGGACCGCTCCGAACCCCACATAGGCGGCGTAATTGATCCCCACCGGGCGGAGCGCGGCGGCTCCGAGCACCTTGGCGACGTCGGGATCGCCGCCGCCGTCATTGCCGATGAAGGCGGTGGTGACGCCCTGCAGCAGAAAGGCCGGGACGAGGCGGGTGCGGGCGTCGTCCGACGCCAGGTCGTCGCTAATATGGGTGTGCGGGTCGATGAAGCCGGGGGCGACGATCATGCCCCTGGCGTCGATGATCCGGCGCGCCGGAAGCGGCAGGCGGCGACCGACGGCGCGGATGCGGTCGCCGACGATGGCGATGTCGCCGACGAAGGGCGCGGCGGAGCCCGTGTAGATCGTCCCGCCCCGAATCAGCACGTCCACCCGCTCGGGTGGGGGAGCGGCGCCCAGGGTGAGGAGGGCCGCAAAGATGGCCAGAGCGCGGGCGCGGCATGCGATCCGCCTATTCCCTCTCCCGCTTTGAGCGGGAGAGGAGGGGCCCAAGCGAAGCTTGGGAGGTGAGGGTCTGTCCACCGGACTCAGCAAGACCCTCACCTCCCACCGCTGCGCGGTGGGCCCCTCCTCTCCCGTGAGAACGGGAGAGGGGTGAAGGAAGGAACGCGGCTCTTCATCACCGGCTTCCCCAGAAGCCGGCGGCGGGCGGGAGGAGGATGCCGTTCTCGTCGCGGACGCCACCTTGCCTGTCCTCCCGGAGCCAGAGCGGACCGTCGAGGTCGGCGAAATCCGACATCGCCGCAATGAAGAGCGCGGGAGCGATCGAGAGCGAGGAGCTGACCATGCAGCCGGTCATCAGGGCCAGGCCCCGAGCTCGGGTCGCGCGGGCGAGATCGAGGGCGGCGGTGAGGCCTCCGGTCTTGTCGAGCTTGACGTTGACCGCCTGATAGCGGCGGGCGACGCGAACGAGATCGGCGGCGACGTGGACGGCTTCGTCCGCGCAGATGGGGACGGCCGGAACGAAGCCTTCGAGCCACGCGTCCTCCGCCGCCGGCACCGGCTGCTCGAGCAGGTCGACCGCCGTTTCGAGAAGCACCGGCTGCATCGCCCTCACCAGCGCTTCGTTCCAGCTTTCGTTGGGATCGACGATGAGCGCGGCCTCCGGCGCAGCCCGCCTGACCGCGCGGATGCGGGCGGCGGGATCTTCCGCGTCCACCTTGACCTTGAGGAGCGGGGCCTCCCCTGCCGCCCGAGCGGCCTCCGCCATGGCTTCGGGTGCGTCGATGCCGAGGGTGATGGCGCTGACCAGCGGTCCGGGCGGGGGAAGCTCGAGAAACCCGGCAACGTCGCGGCCCGACTGTCGCGCCTCCAGATCCCACAAGGCGCAATCGACCGCGTTCCGGGCGGCGCCGGGCGTGAGAAGCGACTGCAGTGCTTCCCTGCCGGCGCCGGCCTCCAGGGCCGCCCGTGCAGTCTCGATCTCCGCGAGCGCGCTTTCGATGCACTCGCCGTAGCGCGGATAGGGAACGCCCTCGCCGCGGCCTTCGGCCGATCCATCCGTCAGCGTCACCGTGATCACGTCCGCGAACGACTTCTCGCCGCGCGCGATCCGGAACGGCCGGGTCAGCGCGAAGCGATCGTGCTGGGCTTGGAGGGTGCGAGGCACAGAAGCTCGTCAATGATCGGATGGGCGCCGAAGGCGATTGGGTCGGTGCAGGGCAGTCCCAGCCTGTCCGCGGTGGAATCGCACAGCCGCCGCGCCTCGGCCGGCTCCAGTCCCGACGTGTTGAGACAGACGCCGACGGCGCGCACTTGCGGGCTGGTGAGGCGCGCGGCCTCCAGATTGCGCTCCAGGCATTCGCGCAGATCGGGAAGCGGGCGCCCGGGAAGGCCGCGCATGTGAGGCCGGCCCGGCCTGTGGCAAAGCACGATCGCTTCCGGCTGCGCGCCGTGGAGCAGGCCCATCGAAACGCCGGCGAAGGATGGGTGGAAGAGCGAGCCCTGCCCTTCGATCACGTCCCAGCCGTGATCCGCGCGCGCGGGGGCGAGCCGCTCGATCGCGCCGGAGATGAAATCGGCGACGACGGCGTCGACCGGCACTCCCTCCCCCGCGATCAATATGCCCGTCTGGCCGGTCGCCCGGAAGTCGGCTTCGATCCCGCGCTCGCGCAGCGCGGTGACGAGCGCCAGCGACGCGTACATCTTGCCGACCGAGCAATCGGTGCCGACCGTCAGCAGGCGGTGGCCCGGCCGTTCGTAGCCGGTGCCGACCTCGAGGTCCGCCGGCGGCTCCCGGACGTCGAAGAGCCCAAGGCCGCGCTCGGCGGCGAGGGCGCTGAGCCGCGGCACGTCGCGAAGCCGCTGGTGAAGGCCAGCGGCGACGTTCAAGCCGGCCTCGAGCGCGACCGCCGCGTCCTCGACGAGATCGCTTCCGAGCCTTCCGCCCGCCCCCGCTATCCCGAGGATCAGGGTTCGCGCGCCGGCCTCGACTCCGGCCGTCATTCCCAGCCTCGGAAGGCCCAGAGTGAGCGGACAATCGTCATGCCGGAATTCGCCGACGCAATGCTCGGGCCGGAAGGTGGCGAGGCCGCGGGACGTCTTGATGCTCATCGCATCGGCGCAATGACCGAGATAAAGGAGATAAGGCCCGGGGATCATCGAGCCGAACCTATCGCCCCGCGCCCGCTTTGGGAGCATAGCGAGTGGGCCGCTCGCCATAATCTCGCGTTATGGCGCTTCGCCGGCTCCTCTGCGTCCCGGCCAATCCTATTCGGACCCCAGAACCCGCGCCAAGGTTTTGAGGAAGTCGGTGGCCAGCGCGTTGGGCGGCCGGTTGGTCAGGTACATCGCATGGATGTCGAAGGTGAGCTGGGGCTCCAGCGGCCGGACCGACAGGCCGGGCGCAAGCGAGGCCTGGGCGGTAAAGCTGTCCACCACCGTCATTCCCACGCCCTGCCGAACGAGGGCGGTGGCGATATAGAAAGTGCGGGCGGAGACGATCTCGTCGAGCTCGAGATCGAGCCGCTGCAGCTCCTGGGTGAAGAGCTGTCCGATCGGCCCGCTCGCGGCGAGGCTGATGAAGGGGTGGCCGCGCAGCTGCTCGAGCGCGAGCCTCGGCGGCGCGTCGGGCATGTCCTGCTCCTGGTAGAGGACGACGAGCTCGCCCTGCCCCACCCAGCGGTGGCCGATAGGCGCCGCGGGCGGCACCTGGAAGGCGATGGCGACGTCGGTTTCCCGCTCGTACAATTTGCGCAGCAGATCGTCGTGATGGACGGTCTGGAGGTCGAACTTCACCTTGGCGTGGGCGCGGCGGAAGCGCGAGACCGCGACCGGGATTGCCTGGAGCGCGAGCGAAGGCAAAGCGGAGATCCGGAGCATCCCGCCTTCTCCGCGCTTCAGATGCCGGCCGGCCTCGCGAAGGGCGTGGACACGGTCCTGGATCTCGCGCGCGTCGGTGAAGAGGACATGGGCGTCCTCGGTCGGCACGAGGCCGCCGTTGGTGCGCTGGAAGAGCTGGAAGCCGAGCAGGGATTCGGCGTGCCGGAGCATCTTGGAAACCGACGGCTGCGACACGTTCAGCGCCCGCGCGGCGGCGCTGACCGACCCGTTGACGTAGACGGCGTGGAAGATTTCGATGTGGCGAAGATTCATGGCGCGGCAGGTTAAAGGAGTTTCGTGGAAAGGGGAAACCGGGGGGCGCAACTTCCCTCTCCCGCTTTTCGCCGGAGAGGGGGGCCCGCCGCGGAGCGGTGGGAGGTGAGGGTCTGTACCGCAAGTTCAGAAAGGCCCTCACCTCCCAAGCCTGCGGCTTGGCCCCTCCTCTCCCGTTAGGACGGGAGAGGGTTTTCAGAGCCGTCCGCCTCCCAGCCTATGCCCGCATCGCGCGGCTCAGGCGGGTGCTTTCCGGAAGGGCCGGGGCCCCAGAAGCGCCGTCGCCCGCTTCCGCGAGCAGCGCCTTGAACGGCCTTGCGTCGGGGTCGAGCGGCGCGTCCAGGAAGGCGTAGAGCAAGGTGCGTTCGCCCTGGGTCATGTCGCGCACGACCGGCATGTAGCGATAGGCTTCGAACGCCGCGGGAGCGGTGAGCTTGCGCAATATGCCGCCATAGGCATGGACCTGGGCCGGATCGTCGAGCCAAAGCCAATTGTCCATGCAAGGCGCCATCGCGTTCCACTTGGCGAGGACGTTGTTGAAGACGTTCTCCCAAGTCGGCTCCATCGCCCCGATATCCGAGTCGGCCGGAAGCGTTCGGACGTAGATATAGGGGTAGATCTGGGGATCGAGGGTCGCCGGCTCCGCCGCCTGGGCGCCGACCGTGAACAGGTAGCAATCGACCGCGCCGCCCGACGCCGCGGCGACATCGAACCAGGCGATCCCGTTCGAATCCGTCTCCGCGGAATCGACGGGAGCGACGGCGCCGCTGGAATCGTCGAAGCTGTAGCGGTTCACCTGGATTCCCGAGTTCGTGACAGAGCCCGTGTCGAGCACCTGCACCCCGACCGGGACAGGGGCATCGCCCTCATCCATGTAGATGTTCTGCTGGGTCATCACCGCGGCCCGAAGCAGGCGGCCGGCGGGCTGAACGACGGGCTCTGCCAGATAGACGGTGCTGCCCGAGCGCAGCTGCAGCGGCGCCGAGCCGGCGATGCACGCCTGAGAGGGGCTGAGCGGAAGCGTGATCAGCCCCGACGTATCCTCGTAGGAAACGCGGCTATACTCCGGATAGGAAAGGGTTCCGAGCACCTGCACCACGCTCGCTCCGTCCGCCGACATGGCGCAGACGGAAAGCGTTCCCAGAGGCTCCTTGCTGACGTTCGCGTCGACTTCGCGAATGCTGTTCCCGAGGTCGAGGACGAGCGCTCCGCCGGTCACGCGGGCGAAGGCGGTGCCGACGGTCTGATTGAAGGGCGGGCCCTGGGCGAGAAGCGCGCGATCGCCGGGCTCGCAGGCCGGCTCGCCCTTGCGCCACAGGCCGACGACCCCGACCATCAGGCTTCGCGCCGGATTGGGCTGGAAGCTGTTCGGCACGTTGAGCTTCTCGATGAGCGCCTGCGCATCGATCGAGAGCTGGCCGCCCGAATTGGTGCGGATTGACGGATCATCGTAATAGATCGTCCGGTAGGTGTTCCAGCGCACCGTGAGGCCGAGCACGTCGTCGCTTTCCATCGCCGCCGCCAGCGCCTGGAGCGCGGGCGAATTCTGCGCGTCGAGCCGCAGCCCCGCCTCCTTGGGGAAGGAGGTTTGCCAGATTACCGAGGCGACCCCGGCTTTGACCGTGTTGTAGCTGTTGCGGTTGAAATAGACGTAGCGGGACATCACCCGAAAGCTGCGGGGGCAGGAGATGCGGCAGCCGCCGTTGATCCCGAACTGCATCGAATCGAAGAAGAGCTGGGAGCTGAACGTCCCGTAGGGCTCGGCATCGACGAGCATTCCGAGAAAGTCGGCGGGCGACCCGACAACCGGATCCGACCGGTCGAGGCCGCCGCCCGTGTCGACTCCGCTGATCTCGGCGAGAAAGTTGGAGCGGTGGGTGCCGTGCGGGTTCCAGTTGGCGGGGTCGACGAAATCGATCGCCCTCTGCCGGAAATCCGCGACGGGATCGCTGGGTGGAAGCGGGACGCAGGCATCCTCGTCATAGAAACCGACGAAGGGCGGCTGCTGGGTCGGATCCGGCCCGTAATTGTTCGTGACGATGGGATCCCACACCATCTGGCCAGTGAAATAGAGGCGGGGCGTGTCGAGGATGCTCATCAGGAAGCTCCTGAGCCGGAGGTGTAGACAAAGCTTGGGCCGGCGACGCTCCTGCCGTCCGCCAGTGGGATCTGGAGGGCGGCCGTCGCCGCCATCCGAAGCTCGAACATCTTCCTGACCGCCGCGCCGAGCTGACCCGTTTCTCCGTTCACGGCCTTCTGGAGGGCGTCGACCATCCCGCTATAGGCGGCGTTGCAGGCAGACTGAGCGGCCTGCGCCGCGCTCGAATCCCGGGTGAAGTCGTGCTGGCCGGGATTGGCGATGGCCGGATAGGCCGCGCTCCAGTCCACTCCGAGCGGTTCGGGGCCCCATTGATAGCCCGGATCCGCGTCGGTCCGCGTCAGAACCTTGTCGTGGAATATCTCGCCGAAGCGGTAATAATGGGCGAGCTCGTTCTGGAAATCGAGCGGATCGTCCTTCGCGCCCTCGCCTTCCGAGACGATCTGGAAGATCGCCTGGTGCGCGTCGCCATAGCCGTTCACCGCGAACAGCTGGCCGGGAAAGAACTGGGCGTCGGTGATCTGGTTGCGGAAAGGCGTCCAGGCGGTGCTCGGGAGGGTCGCCAGGAAGGCGTCCACCAGGGCGTAATATTGGCCGATGGTCATGGCGCCGCCACCGAGGGCCACGGACTGGAGAAGCGGGAAGGGAGGCACTTCCTCGGGCTCCTCAATGGCCATTCCCTGCTCCATCGCGCAAGGGGCGAAGGGGAGCAGGCGGATCATCAGCGGATCGCCGCCGGGCGGGCCGATATCGCCGAGGGTGCAGGGATAGGAAGGCGGCCGGAGCCGCGGGCTTCCGCCGAGCGCATTGATGATGTTGCAGACCAGGCAGAGGTGGATCATCTCCTGGTTCACGACCGCCGTCAGCCGCTCCGCGGCAGGCGCGTTGGCCCCCGGCAGGATCGAGAATTTCGCGTAGAGATAGGGCGGAAGAGTGCCGAACTCGATACCCGCCGCCACCTGCAGCATCGCGATCGCTTCGTCGACGCTGGTCGGAGGAGTCGCCTGCAACCGGATCATGTCAGCCCCCGCTGTTTGAAGGCCGCTACCATAGCTCAAGGCTGCGGAACGGGAAGCGGGGGCAATTAAATATTTGGTCCGTTTCGAAGCCAAAGGCCGGTTCCGCCGATCCCGCGCGGCGTTATGCTTGCCCATTCGACAGGGGAGGTTGAAATGCACTTTGCACGGATTCGGATTTCACTTCTGGCGTCGGCAGCGTTGCTTGCCGGCTGCGAGGGCAGCGGCGCCGGCAACGACTCGGCCGCCGAGGGCAACGGCGCCGCCGCCTACGGCAACAACGTCTACGCCACTTACGGAGTCCACAACCCGCCCGACGCCAGTCCCTGCCAGTCGAAGGACTGCAGCTATTCGGGGCAGGAAGGGCGGCCGCCCGATCCCAGCTACCCGCCTTACTGGCAATCGCCCTGGACGATGTACAAGGTCACGGCCGGCTACGAGACCAACCCGCCGCCCTATAACGGCAAGCCGCCGGCCGGAACGACCTACGAGGCCTCGCAGGGCGCGAGCTATTACGATTCGACCTGGCGCGGGAAGACGGGCGAAGGGGCGATGATGGAGTTTTACGACAAGCGCTGCCTGCCCATTTTTCCCTTTACGCCCAACAATTTCACCTGCGCGTTCATCTCGCTGGGGGACACGGCCTATTTCCTCACCTATCCGCAGGACCGGCCGAAGGGGATGCCTCCCGTCTGCCTGTTCTCGCCGCTCAACCATCCGCCGCGCACCGATTTCATCAAGCACCTGCCCTGGGCCAAGGGCGACAGCGCGCGTCTCGGGCCGGGCGCGCAGGGCTACAGCTTCTGGATCGACGGCGCCTCCGGCAAGGTCATGCAGGTCGGCGCCAGCCCGGACGGGACCTCCAAGGGCTGGATCCTCTTCGGCTAAGCCTTCGCTCCGGTGAGCGGGAAGATGCAGCCGCAGAGCTTCTACTTCTCCG
>DASVTA010000323.1:0-3343 GCA_036387815.1 Allosphingosinicella sp. | reverse complement strand
GCGGACGTCCTTATAGTCGATGACCGGAGCGTCCTTGCCCGAGAAGGGGCAGCTCTTGCGGCGGCGGAAAAATGGGCGTGCCATGTTGCTGGTCCTTTCTCGTTACGCGTCGGCGAAGTCGGGGCGGGGGGCGCGGTCGCCACGATCCCGGTCGCGGCCGCCGCGGTCGCCGCGGTCTCCACGATCTCCGCGGTCGCCACGGTCACCGCGCTCGCGCTCCCGCTCGCCGCGGCGCATCATCGCCGACGGTCCCTGCTCGTGAGCGTCGACGCGCACGGTCATGTAACGGATCACGTCCTCGTTGATCTGGGTCTGGCGCTCGAGCTCGGCGACGGCCGGAGCCGGGGCTTCGAAGTCGAGCATCACATAATGGCCCTTGCGGTTCTTGGCGATCCGGTAGGCGAGCGAACGAAGGCCCCACGTCTCGGTCTTGACGACCTTGCCGCCGGCGGTTTCGATGATGCTGGTGGCGGCTTCCGCCAGCGCGTCCACCTGGGCCTGGGCCAGGTCCTGACGCGCGATGAACACATGCTCGTAAAGCGGCATGGCTGCGCTGTTCCTTGTCTTTGGCCGATCGCTGACGCCGCCCAATGCGGACGCCCCTCCGGCTTTCGTCTGAAATTGAACCGGGGCGGGAAGCACATGGCTCTCCGCCCCGGTCGCGGGCTCCATAGCAGAAGCGCCGCCTATCGCAAGCGCTTAGCGCGAAGCGCGGAGGAGGTCGCGGGCCATCTGCAGGTGGTGGCGAAGCGCCGGAAGCTGGGCCCGGGCGAAAGCCGCCGTATCGCGATCTCCGGTCCGCGCCTGCGCCTGGAACAGGGCGATGGCGCGCTGGTGGGCGGCGATGTTGAACGTCGCAAGCTCGCGGTCGAAGGCGCGGCCCCGCAGACCCTGCAGGCGGCGCATCGCCACCCGGGCCTCGGGGAGCACCCCTGCCGGCGGACGCACGCGGTAGCGCGCCATGAGCGGCGCGGCGGCCTGCTGCGAGGCGCGATGGTCCGCCTGGAGCATACGGCCCGCCTCGCGGGCGGCCGGGGTGCTGCCGCGCGCCTGCGCCAGCTGGCCCACCTGGATCTCGCTATTGTCGCTGAGGGCGGCCTGGCGGAGGAAGGTCTGCGGCGGCGCCGAAAGCGCGGCCGTGGCGGCCAGCGGGGCCAGCATTAACGTAAGTAAAGTTTTGTATTTCATGGAATTTCTCCGTCACTGAGAAGATGCCGCAAGAACCGGGACCGGGGAGACATGTTCCCGCCGGTTGACCCCCGGCGCCACGCTGGCCTAGGCGCTCGGCCCGAAACCGAGCGTCATTGCGAGCGAAGCGAAGCAATCCGGACGGGCGGTGGAGGCGCGTAGGTTGCTTCGTCGCTACGCTCCTCGCAATGACGAGAGGGAATGCATGCGCGCGTTCATTTTTCCGGGCCAGGGGAGCCAGTCCGTTGGAATGGGCAAGACGCTCGCCGAGGCCAGCGATGTCGCCCGCCACCTTTTCGAGGAGGTCGACGAGGCGCTTCGGCAGAGGCTGTTCCGGCTCATGGCCGAAGGCCCCCAGGACGAGCTCACCCTCACCGAGAACGCCCAGCCCGCGATCATGGCCAACGCTCTCGCCACCTTCCGGGTCTCGGGCGTCTCGATCGAGAAGGCGGATTTCGTCGCGGGCCACAGCCTTGGCGAATATAGCGCGCTCTGCGCCGCCGGCTCGTTCGACGTCGCGACCGCGGCAAGGCTGCTCAAGCTTCGCGGCGAAGCGATGCAGCGCGCGGTTCCGGTGGGGCAGGGGGCGATGGCCGCGCTGCTCGGCGCCGGAGTCGAAATCGCCCGGGCCGTCGCGGAGGCCTGTGCGCAAGGTGAGATCTGCGTGGTCGCCAACGACAACGATCCCTCGCAGGTGGTCATCTCCGGCCATCGCGGAGCGGTCGAGCGGGCTCTGGAAATCGCCAGGGAGAAGGGGGCGAAGCGCGCCCTCCTGCTCCCGGTCTCGGCGCCCTTCCACTCCCCGCTGATGGAGCCCGCCGCCCGCGAGATGGAGCAGGCGCTGGCCGAGGTGGCCATCGATGAGCCCGCCGTGCCGCTCTACGCGAACGTGACGGCGGCTCCGGTCGAAGAGCCGGACGCGATCCGCCGGCTCCTCGTCGAGCAGGTGACCGGGATGGTCCGCTGGCGCGAAAGCGTCGCCGCGATGGCGGAGGCCGGAGTCGATCATTTCGTCGAGTTCGGAGCCAAGGTCCTCGGCCCGATGGTGAAGCGGATAGCCCCCGATGCGAAGGTGACCAGCGTCGTCACGATGGACGACATCGACGCGCTGGTGAAGGAAGTTTAGGCTCGGGCGGAAGGAGAGGGCGTCATCCTGAACTTGTTTCAGGGTCCAGTTCTCCACCCACCCCGCGGCTCGGCGCTGGATGCTGAAACAAGTTCAGCATGACGGAGGAAAGAATGTTCGATCTTACAGGAATGACCGCGCTCGTGACCGGTGCCTCCGGGGGCATAGGCTCGGCGATCGCCGAGGCGCTGGCGGGGCAGGGGGCCCGGCTCGCCTTGTCCGGATCCAATGCCGACAAGCTCGAGGCCTTCCGCTCCGGCCTCGGCGGCGAGCATGTGGCGCTTCAGGCCGATCTCTCCGACTCCGCCGCCGTCGACGCGCTCGTCCCGCGGGCCGTCGAGGCGCTGGGCGGCAAGCTCGACATCCTCGTCAACAACGCGGGGATCACCCGGGACAATCTCGCCATGCGGATGAAGGACGAGGAGTGGAGCGAGGTCATTCGAATCAATCTCGAGGCGTCCTTCCGGCTCGCCCGGGCCGCCTTGAAGCCGATGATGCGCGCCCGGCACGGCCGCATCATCTCCATCACCTCGGTGGTGGGAGCGACGGGCAATCCGGGGCAGGCCAATTACGCCGCGTCGAAGGCGGGCGTGGTCGGCATGTCCAAGGCGCTCGCCCAGGAGGTCGCGAGCCGGAACATCACGGTGAACTGCATCGCGCCCGGCTTCATCCAGTCGGCGATGACCGACGCCCTGCCGGAGGCCCAGAAGGAGAACCTGCTCGGCCGTATCCCGGCGGGACGGCTCGGGGCCGGGAACGACGTGGCCGCGGCCGCCGTTTACCTCGCCAGCCGGGAAGCCGGCTATGTGACGGGCCAGACCCTCCACGTGAACGGCGGAATGGCGATGCCGTGACGGAGGAGGAAAGATCCGTTTGCGCGGCCGCCCCTTGCCAGCCCCGCCAGGGAGCGGCTAGGGCATCGCAAAACTAGGCTAGGGAAGAAGGGCACACACATGAGCGAGACGTCCGATCGCGTGAAGAAAATCGTCGTCGAGCATCTCGGCGTCGAAGCCGAGAAGGTCACCGAGG
>DASVTA010000322.1:0-6391 GCA_036387815.1 Allosphingosinicella sp. | reverse complement strand
TTCGACGGCTCGGCGGAGACGGATGCGAGCTTCGTGGTCTACGGCGGCAAGGGCAAGGATACGCTCACCGGCGGCCTCGGCAACGACATCTTCTTCTTCGCCGAGGAAAGGTTCGCTAGCGGCGACACGGTGAACGGCGGGTCGGGCTATGACGGCATGTTCCTGAGGGGCAACTAGACGAGCGACTTCAACGCGCCGGGGTTCACCGGCCTGTTCACCAACATCGAGAACCTCACGCTCACCTCCGCCACCGACGAGCGCTACGCGCGCGGCGGCGGCACCGAGTTCGACTACAACATCACCCTCTCCGACGCGATCGTGGGAGCGGGGCAGCAGATGACGGTGTCCGGCGCGCTGCTGATGGCGACGGAGACGATGATCGTCGACGCCAGCGCGGAGACGGACGGCATCCTCCGGCTGTTCGGAGGAAAGGCGGCCGACACTCTGAAGGGCGGGGCCATGAACGACCTCCTCCACGGCAACCTCGGCGCCGACCAGCTTACCGGCGGCGGCGGGGCGGATGTGTTCCGCTATCACAACGTCGCGGAATCGAACGGCGGCCCGCTCGATACGATACTCGATTTCACGCCGGGCACCGACAAGATCGACCTCAGCCGGATCGACGCGAACAGCCAGGCCGGCGGCGATCAGGCCTTCACCTGGATCGGCTCCAACGCGTTCAGCGGAACGGCCGGGCAGCTTCGGGCCTATGAGAATGGCGGCTCCTGGTTCGTCGAGGGCGACACGGACGGGAACGGAAGCGCCGACTTCGCCGTCATGCTGACGCTGGTGGGGCCGACCCCGATCAGCGCCGGGGATTTCCTACTCTAGGCGTGGCGGATCGCCCGGCCGCCGCGTCTCCCGCGTTGCGCGGCGCGGGTCGGTCTGCCAGTAAATCGTGGCGGGAAGCGGCCCGCGGGAGATGAGACATGGCCAATATCGCGCCGGAAGTGGACCTGAACGGCGAGGCCGCCGGCAACGACGTCAGCCTGGGTTATGGCGAAGGCGAGCCGCTCACCCCGATCGCGCCGGGCGCGACCGTCAGCGACCCGGATTCGCCCGACCTCGACCTGGGACGCCTCATCGTCGCCTTCGCCGCCGGCGGCACCGCGGACGACCAGCTCAGGATCGCGACCGGCGCCTTCGCGGTCGAGGAGAGCGACCTTTATTACCAGGGTGTCCTGATCGGGACCGTCAGCGGCGGCACCGACGGCTCGACGCCCCTCACCGTCCGGTTCAACTCCGACGCGACTCCGGCGATTGCCCAGGCGCTGATCCGATCGATCGGCTATGTGAACTTTTCGGGCGCTCCGGCTCCGGGCGACCGCCAGGTCAGCTTCAGGCTCACCGACGGCGACGGGGGCACGAGCATCGTCCGGACGGCGACGATCGCCGTCACCGCCTCCGATACCCCGGCCTTCGCGGAGGACGACGATGTCTCGACGCAGGAGAATGCGGTCGCGACCGGAAGCCTGTTCGCCGACAACGGCAACGGCAATGACAGCGACCCCGACGGCACCCTCGAGATCTCGCAAGTGGAGGGATCGTCCACGAACGTCGGAGTGACCATAACTCTCGATTCCGGTGCGAAGCTGACCGTCAACAAGGACGGAAGCTACGTCTACGATCCCAACGGCCGGTTCGACGATCTCGCGCAGAGCGGCAGCGGCGCCGTGAACACCTCGGACACCGACAGCTTCACCTACACCCTCGCCGGCGGAAACACGGCCACGGTGACGGTGACGGTGAACGGGGTCGCCAGCCCGGGCGACCGGATGGAGGGCGATGAAGGCGACAATGTCATCGAAGGCACGCGGGGGAACGACATCTTCGTTCTGGACCAAGGCGGCACGGATTCGGCCAGGGGCCTGGGGGGACACGATATCTTCTATTTCGGCGGCGCCTACGGGGAGGGCGATTTCGTCGACGGCGGCGAAGGCGAGGACACGCTCGTCCTGCAGGGCGATTATGCCGGGGGCCTGGTCCTTCGCGGAAACATCTTCGGGCTGGAGGCGATTTCGTTGCTCGCCGGGAGCAACACGGCCTTCGGCGCTTCCGGAGAGTCGCTTTATTCCTACGCGATCGTCACGGACGACGCCGCTTTCGCCGCGGGCGTCCGGGCGAGGATCAACGGCTCGGCACTGCTCGCCGGCGAAAACCTCCTCTTCGACGGCTCCGCCGAAACGAACGGGGGCTTCCTCATCTACGGCGGCCGTGGGACCGACACGCTGACGGGCGGCGCCGGCAACGACATCTTCTTCTTCGATTCCGGCCGCTTCGCCGCGGGAGACAGGGTGGTTGGCGGACAGGGCTATGACGGACTGTTCCTGCGCGGCAACTACACGATCGACTTCGGCGGGCGCGGCTTCGCAGGCGCGGTGAGCGGGATCGAGAACCTCACCCTGGTCTCGGTCACGGACGAGCGTTACGCCCGCGGCGGATCGGAGTTCGGCTACGACATCACGCTCGGCGACGGCCTCGTCGGCGAAGGAGCGACCCTGACCGTGTCCGGCGCGCTCCTCCAGACGTACGAGACGATGGCGGTGGACGGCAGCGGCGAGACTGACGGAAACCTGCGCCTGTTCGGCGGTCAGGCCGACGATCTTCTCACGGGCGGCGGCGGCGGCGATCTCATCCACGGCGGTCTCGGCTCCGACGAGCTGACCGGCGGCGGCGGCGCGGACTTCTTCCGCTATCAGTCGGTCGCGGAGTCCGGCGGCAGCCTCGTCGACCGGATCCTCGATTTCACGCCGGGCACCGACCGGATCGAGCTGGAGCGGATCGACGCGGACAGCCTCGAAGCGGGCAACCAGGCCTTCAGCTGGATCGGCTCCAATGCCTTCACTGGGGCCGGCGCCGCTTCGGCCGGCGAATTGCGCGCCTATGAGAGCGACGGGACGTGGTTCGTCGAGGGCGACACCGACGGCGACGGCACCGCGGACCTGGTGATCGCGCTGACTCTGCAGGGCCAGACGCCGCTGAGCGCGAGCGACTTCGTCCTCTAGCCCCGTCATTCCGGCGAAGGCCGGAATCCATGAACACGGACCGACGGAAACCTCGCGCCGCGGTGTTCATGGATCCCGGCCTTCGCCGGGATGACGGGGGGTGTGTTCATGGATCCCGGGTCAAGCCCCGGATGACGATTCAGGCGCGGCCGTCCCTCAGACCATCACCAGCCGGGCTTCCCGGCGGCCGACCGAGCGGTAGATGCGCGGGCCGAGGTCGAGTCGGAAGGGCCCCATCTTCTCCGTCGGGCTCTCGGCCTCGCGGCCGACCAGCCAGGAGCGGGAGGTGCGGCCGGTGCCGCCGCCGGCCCAGTCATAGGCGACGTTGACCGCGACCATCGGCACGAAGATGCGCCGGCCGCCCAGCTCGATCTCCCTCAGCTCGGCGTTCGGCATCGCCACCTGCGCGTTCAGCTTGAGCGTCCGGCCGGGCGGGATGACGATATGGGGCGAGCCGCTCTGCTCGTGGATCGGGCCCTGGAAGAAGGCCATCATCTCGCCTTCGGCGCCGGCGTTGAACAGGCGCGGATCGATCCGGATGTTGGCCGCGTCCGAATCGCCCTTGTTGGTCAAGGTGAGTGCGTAGCGGACATAGACCTCATGCTCGGTCGCGGCGGCGCGCTCGGGTTCGATGTCGAGCTCCAGCCAGGGACGCGGCGCGGCGGCCTCGACGGCTTCCGGTTCGGGCTCCGGCTCGGGGACCGGTTCCGGCTCCCGACGCGCGGAAGCGAGCAGGGCGCCGCCAATCTCCTCGCGAGCGGCGTCGCGCGCTCCCTCCCGCTCCGACCGCACCTTGCGGCGGCGCAGCAGGAAGAAGGCGGCGAGGACGAGGACGAGGGCGCCGCCGGCGGCGGGCAGGAGCCAGCTTTGCTCGCCTGCGGCCGGCGCGGGGAGGGGGGCGGGAGCCGCCGGTCCGGCCGAAGGGGCGGGCGCGGCTTCGATCGGCGCCGTATCGGCGGGCGGAGGCGCCGCGGCCTGCGGAGCCGGATCGGAGGCGGCGGGGTCCGGAGCGGCCGTGGCGGGCGCCGGGCCGGCGCGAGGGGCCGCGGGCGGTGCGGGGGTCGCCGTCGGGCGGTCGCGCGCCGGTTCGGGCCTGGTCGCGGGAGGCGTCCGCGGCGTTGCGACCGGAGGCGCCGGAGCCGGCGTCGGAGCCGTGGCCGGCGGCGTGGGCGTCGTGGCGGGCGGGGTGGTTCGCTGGCCGGGAAGCGTGAAGTCCTTGAGCTGCGGCGGGCCGATGGTGTTGGAGGTCTCGTTCTGGGCGAGCGCCGGCGCCCCCGCCGCGGCGAGGCCGGAAATGACGAAGGCGGCGGCCCGGAGGCGGCGGCGGATCGGCGGCATGCTGAAGAAAACCCTTCCCGTCCGCGCCCTTACTCGCGCCGGGCGAGCCAGTCCAGCGAACAGCGGCGGGATGCGGCGGCAGCGGGCCGGATGGCGGGGCGCGCCATCTCCGTCGCCCCGGCGAAAGCCGGGGTCTCGGGGAGACCCGCGGAGACTTCTTGTCCTGAGGTCCCGGCTTTCGCCGGGATGACGGAGCGATGGCAATTGCGCATTCAGCGCAGAATGTTGCGGCTCCCGGCCGAGCTTGGTAGGCGTCCCGCGACGGTCGAATCTCGGCCAGGGAGGGATTTAAAATATGCGCAATTTCAGCCTCGCCTTTACGGCGGCCCTTTTGCTCGGCGGCGCCGCTGCGCCGGCACTGGCCCAGGGCGGCCATTCGGGCCACTCCGCGGCCGCCGCCGCCAAGCCGCGCTACGGCGATTTCGGGCTCGACCTCACGGCGATGGACCGGTCGGTGAAGCCGGGCGACAGCTTCTGGCATTTCGTCAACGGCAATTGGGACAAGACCACCCAGATCGCCGCCGATCGCACCAGCGCGGGCGTCGGCGTTCTTCTCGCCGACGAGGCCGAGCGCCAGGTGCGCGCGATCGTCGAGGATCTGGCGAAGGATCCCGCCAAGTCGGGCAAGATCGGCCAGCAGGTCGGCGACTATTATGCGAGCTGGATGGACGAGGCCGGGATCGAGGCGGCCGGCACCGCCCCGCTCAAGCCCTATCTCGCCCGCTTCGCGGCGATCTCGAACCGCACCGACCTCATCCGCGCCTTCGCCGAGCCGGGCGTGATGAGCCCGATCGGGGTCGGCATCCTTCCCGATCCGGCCGATCCGACCCGCTACATCGCCGCCGCCGGCCAGAGCGGCCTCGGCCTTCCCAACCGCGATTACTATCTGCTCGAGGGTGAGAAGTACGACGCGATCCGCAAGGCCTATCGCGCCTACGTGATCAAGATGCAGCAGCTGGCGGGCATCGCCGACGCCGAGGCCAAGGCCGACCGGATCATCGCGCTCGAGACTGCGCTCGCCAAGGTCCATTGGGAGCCGGCGCGCCAGCGCGACATCAAGCAGATCTACAACCCGATGAACCGGGCCCAGCTCGCCGAGCTCGCCCCGCAGCTCGAATGGCCGGTCTTCCTCGAGGCGGCCGGCCTTGCCGGCGTCCCCACCGTCATCGCCGCGGAGAAGAGCGCGATCACCGAGACCGGCAAGATGCTGGAGACGGTGCCGCTCTCGACCTGGAAGGACTATCTCGCCTTCCACTTCGTCAGCAGCCACGCGTCCTATCTGCCCAAGGCCTTCGACCAGGCGAGCTTCGACTTCTATTCGAAGACGCTGCGCGGCGTTCCCCAGCAGCGCGAGCGCTGGAAGCGCGGCATCCAGATGATCAACGGCTCGCTCGGCGAGGCGGTCGGCCGGGTCTATGTCGAGCGTCATTATCCCGCGGAGAGCAACCGCCAGATGGCGGAGCTGATCGCGAACCTTCGTTCCGGGCTGGAAGCGCGCCTCGCGGCGTCGACCTGGATGGACGATGCGACCAAGGAGCAGGCGCGCGCCAAGCTCGCCGCCTTCGATCCGCGGATCGGCCATCCCACCAAGTGGATCGACTATTCGAGCCTTCAGGTGAAGCGCGGCGACCTGCTCGGCAACGTGGTGCGCACCCAGAAGTTCGGCCACCAGCTCCAGCTCTCGAGGCTGGGCAAGCCGGTCGACCGGGCGCTGTGGGACATGAACCCGCAGGAGGTGAACGCCTATTACAACCCGCTGATGAACCAGATCACCTTCCCGGCCGCGATCCTGCAGCCGCCCTATTTCGATCCGAAGGCGGACCCGGCGATCAACTACGGCTCGATCGGAGCGATCATCGGCCACGAGATCGGCCACGGCTTCGACGATCAGGGCCGGCAGTTCGACGCGACCGGGCGGATCCGCGACTGGTGGTCGGCGAACTCGGGCACCGAGTTCACCAAGCGCGCCGAAAAGCTCGGCAAGCAGTTCGACGCCTATGAGCCGATCCCGGGAACGAAGATCAACGGCAAGCTCACCATGGGCGAGA
>DASVTA010000321.1:0-3709 GCA_036387815.1 Allosphingosinicella sp. | reverse complement strand
CACCATGTTACACATGGTCCCCCTCCCCATGCTACGCATGGGGAGGCAAATTAGTCCCGGCCTCCTGAACCGCTGTTCTGGCCGCCGGTGCGGCTGTCCTCGTTTCGGTCGGCGCGCTGCTTCTTGTCGCCGCCGACATCGTCCTTGCCGCCCTTGTTGAAATCGCCCTTCTTCTTGTTGTCGGTCATCATGCTCTCCTTCGGAGCGGAGAACGGATGGACGACGTGGGGGTTTCGCCGCCGCGCGTCGTCCCGGCGCAAGCCCGGACCTCACGACTAGAAGTCTCGGCGGTCTCCCCGAGGTCCCGGCTTTCGCCGGGACGACGATTATGACGATCTCGCGATGATCTCCTCGGCGACGCGGTGAGTGCGTTCGTTGTCCACGTCGATGGCGAGCCGGCCGTCCTTCGCCACCAAGGGCAGGATCCGGATCCCGAAGCGGCGGGAGAAGTGGCGGAACATGCCCTCCAGGGTCACCAGCCCGGAGACGTAGAGGAACAGCGAGCCCAGCCCAAGCGCCCGCACCGCGTCGCGCTTGCGCTTGGCAAACTGCCCACCGTAACGGAAACTCTCGATCGCCTTGAAGGCGTGCGGGCCGCTCAGCCAGAACAGGTTGCAATTGGAATAAGCGCCTCCGCGAAAAGCGTAGAAGCGGCGCTGCCCGTCGGGATGGGCGGCGAGGATGTCCTGCTTTTCCGCCATCATCACCACTCCGTCGATCCCCGGCGCGGACCCGGCCTCGGCGATGGCTCGGAAGCCCTCCACGCTCATCAGCACGTTGTCGGCGGTGGTTAGGAGCAGCGGAAAGCCGGTGGTCCGGCTCGCCTCGACGACGCTGTCGACGATGTGATGCTCCGCCCCCACCGGAGCGAGCCGCCCTTCGGCGTGCAGGCGCGCGACGGTCGGCTCGGCGGCGATGATCGCGAAATCCTCGACCGACACGAACAAGGGCGAGCGCGGAAAGGCTAAGGCGGCGGTGCGAAGGACCCGGCCGATCATCGCCTCGCCGGCAACCGGAACGAGGGCCTTGTGAGTGACGCCGGTCTTGGCCGCGAGCGGATCGAGTGTCGCCGAACGCCGTCCGGCGAGGACGAGTATCCGGGGCTGGTCGGCGTTCAAATGTTGATCCTCGGCGGGCAAAGGGGGCGCGATAGTCTGCCGGGCGGTCCGGCGCAACGGCGCCTTGTCAGGGTCCTTCCGCCGCGGTCCGCGACTCCAGCAAGCGCTGTACCCTCGCGCTCGTGGGACTCACTCGAAGCATCGGGGAAAAGGCGGCTCGGGCTCCGCAACTGGCAAAGTCGCTTTCCCGGGGATCGCCTTCGCCGTCGCCTCCCCTCCCCATTCGCCAGACCTCGGCACGGTCGCCATGGAAACGAAGGACTGGAATCGGCTTGCCCCGCCAGGGCGCAGGGACATCCGGATCGCCTTCCTGAGCGCCCGAATACCAGCCGGTGGCCGGGTCGAACCGAAGGCCTTTGCCGCCCAAAGAGCAGGAATGGGCGTTGGCGCCAAGGGCTTCGCCGACGGCGTCGACCGTGCCGTCGGAATTGAACCGGACCGACAGTCGCGACCAGGCGCTTGCGATCAGAGCCGGCAGAAGGCGCGCGTAGAGCGGGTGGGTCCGAAAGCCGTCGGCGAAGGACTGAGGGTGATCGATGAAGTACAGGACGGTGCCGGGCGGCTCCTTCCCGAGCCGCTCGCCGCCTTTATCGGCGGGGGGCTCCTCCACCTCCGCGGGATCGCGGAAGAAGGGCAGGAGGGAGCGATATTCCTCCACCGAAATCGGCACCGCCTCGTCTCCGCCGGTGACGATCACCGGGCCTTCCAGCCGGCCGTTGCGTAGATCGGGCAGCTGGCCGGGGGAGACCCTGGTCCGGTCGATCCGGGCGCCCGCCACGTCGACGAAGGCGGCTAGGTTCGAATCGCGGAGGATCGCTCCGCGCACGGTCAGCCGGCCGCCGTCGATCGGGCAGCCGTCGTCGAGGGTGATTCCGCAGTCGAAGCGGAAGCCGGTCAAATCGGCGGAATCGAGCCGGAAGCCTTCGACGCCGCCTTCAAACCATCCGCCGTCGAAGCGCCCGCCGGCCAGGATCGAGCGCTGGGCGTCCGCATTCCTGAGCACGGCGTTGCGCAACAGGATCCGCCTCATGCGAGTCTCGCGCAGGTCGGCTCCGCTGAGGTCCGCATCGACGAAGGCGGAGCCCGAAAGATTGGCGCCGCGCATTCGGCCGCCGGTCAGCTTGGTGCCGAGGAAGCAGATCCTGTCGAGCCGGGCCCCGCGAAAGTCAGCGCCGGAGAAATCGCCGCCGCGGATCGGAATGACGTCTTCCCCTCGGGCCCGCCGAAGCTCGACCAGGGCGCCGGCGCCCTTCAGGGTCGCGCCGTGGACGAGGCCTGGAAGCTTTGAGTCTTCCGGCTGGTCGTAGAGCGGTCCGAGCAGCGCCTGGCAGTCGGCGGGAGCCGGCGCGGCGGCGGCAAGCGCAATCGCCGCGATCAAGGCCATGAAGCGGCGCGGGTCATGCGGCCCGTCCCTCCATCGCCTTCTGGCGGCGGCGCTGGACCGAGGAGCCGAGCCCGATCGCCTCGCGATATTTGGCGACGGTACGGCGGGCGATGTCGAAGCCCTTGGCGCGTAGCAGCTCGACGAGCTGGTCGTCGGAAAGGATGGAGCGCGAGTCCTCGGCGGCGATCAGCGCCTTGATGTGGCTTTTGACCGCTTCGGCCGAGACGGCGTCGCCGCCGTCCGAGGACTGGATGCCGCTGGTGAAGAAATATTTGAGTTCGTAGAGGCCGCGGTCGCAGGCCAGATATTTGTTCGACGTGACC
This sequence comes from Allosphingosinicella sp., assembly GCA_036387815.1. Lineage (GTDB taxonomy): Bacteria > Pseudomonadota > Alphaproteobacteria > Sphingomonadales > Sphingomonadaceae > Allosphingosinicella. The sequence goes on along the minus strand of DASVTA010000321.1, from coordinate 884 downwards.
CGGCTCACCGTCGATTCGTGCATCCCGATCGCTTCCGCCACCTGCTTGAGGGTGAGCGGCCGCAGATGGGCCACTCCGTTGCGGAAGAAGCCGTCCTGCTGCTTGACGATCTCACTGCAGACCTTGACGATCGTTCGGGCCCGCTGGTCCAGCGCCTTCATCAGCCAATTGGCGCTGGCGAGGCATTCGCTCAGCCACGCCTTGGAGCGGCGGTCGGAACCGACGGTCAGCTCGGCATAATAACGGCGGTTGACGAGCAGGCGCGGCAGGGTCGCGCTGTTGAGCTCGATGGCCCAGCCGAAGCCGCGGCGGGCGACGAACACGTCCGGCACCGCCGCCTCCACCCGCTCGCCGCCGGCGAAGCGGCAGCCGGGCTTGGGATCATAGGCGCGAAGCTCCCGCACCATGTCCGCCATGTCCTCGTCATCGACTCCACAGATCCGCTTCAGGGCCGAGAAATTGCCCTTCGCCAGATAATCGAGATTGTCGATCAGCCGCGCCATCGCCGGATCGTAGCGGTCCGCCTCCTTCGCCTGGATGGCGAGGCATTCCGCGAGGCTGCGCGCGGCGATTCCGGAAGGATCGAAAGTCTGGACGACCGCGAGGATCCGCTCGACCTCGGCGAGCGGCACTCCGAGCCGATAGGCGATGTCGAGCGTGGCGGCGAGGAGATAGCCGGTCTCGTCGACCTGCTCGATGATCTGGCCGGCGATGAGCAGGTCCGTCCCCGACAGGCGTTCGCCCGCCTGAGCGAGGAGGTGGGCGTGAAGCGAGATCTCGTCCGAGGCGAAGCTGTCGAAATCCGTTCCCTCGCCGTCATGTCCGCCGCCGCCGCCGGACAGCCCGTCCATCCCGAGGCCGCCGTCGAGCGCCCGGTCGGAGGC
>DASVTA010000320.1:0-4062 GCA_036387815.1 Allosphingosinicella sp. | reverse complement strand
GTCGAAGCCGATCGGGCTCAGATACTTCCAGGCATCGTAGAATTTGTCGGGAAGGTTGAAGGGGGAGGCGAGCCTGACGGCCCGAAGCGCCTGCTCCTGATGGAGCTTCACCTGCGGCCGGTTGCTGGCGGTCTGGCCGCTGGTGCCGATCACCTCGACTCGAGTGACCGATCCGTCGCGGCCCAGCCAGATGCTGAGCTCCGTTCTGAGCAGCTCCGCGTCCGCCCCGCTCGGCGACTTCCAGTGCGGGCGCAGCTGCTCGCGCACGAGCCTGCCGAGGGAGGCCTTCACTTCCGGGCTAGCCGCGGCGGCGGGCGGGGTGGTGCTCCGGCTCGGATTCTGCCGCTCGCTGAGGCCGGCGACGACGCTGTTCAGGCCGGAGGCGTTGCGCCTGGGCGCCGCCTGCGTTCCGGGAACCGCGGAAGACTTGGGCGCCGGAGCGCGAGGCTGGGGCTTGGCCGCCGGAGCGGGTTTCAGCGCCGCCGTGCGCGGTCGAGGCTGGGGCGTCGCCTGAGGCTGGAGCCTGTTTCGAGGCTGCGGCCTGGGCTGAGGCTGGAGCCTCGGCGCAGGTTGGGGCTGCGGCTGGGCCTGGGGTTGCGGCTCCGGAACCTGCTGCAGCTCGGGAGGGGCCGGCATGGCGGGCGCCGGCGGCCCGTCCTCCGGCCCCGCCAGCGGCGCCGGCTCTGCGGCCAGCGGCGTCGGCGAAGCGCTTTCGAGCGCGGCCTCCTCGACGAAGGCGACCTCGATCGGGTCGCTCCGGGGGCCCGGAAGACGGGTGGTCGCAAGTCCGTAGGTGATCGCCGCCAGCAAGGCGACGTGGCCGACGGTGGCAACGCCCAGCCCGGTGACCTCGGCCCGGTCCATCACCGTTCCTGCCCCTGGGTGCTGACCAGGGCGACCTTCCGGAGGCCGGCGGCGTTGATCTCGCCCATCACCGCCATGACCCGGCCGTAATCGAGGGCGCGGTCGGCGCGAAGGAATATCCGCGGTCCGCCGGGCTCGTTCGAGGCGGCCGCGATGGCGGCGAGGCGCCGGCCGAGGTCGGCGGGGAGCACGGGCTGGTCGTCCACCCTGAGCGCGCCGGCCGAGTCGAGCGAGACCTGGACCGGCTTCCTCTCCTGGTCGAGCGCGCCGGCCTTGCTGTCGGGAAGGTCTACCGGAACGCCGGCCACCAGAAGGGGCGCGGTCACCATGAAGATGATCAGCAGCACGAGCATCACGTCGACCATCGGCGTGACGTTGATTTCCGCCATCGGCGAGCGCCGGGCGCGGCGGTGGCCGCCAAGGATCGGACCCATGGCCATTACTTTGCCTCCCCATCGCAGATGGGGAGGGGGACCATGCGAAGCATGGTGGAGGGGTCATTGCCGGAAGCCTCGTAAGCTACCCCTCCACCACCCTTCGGGTGGTCCCCCTCCCCGCCGCTTTGCGGCAGGGAGGCAAAGTGCATGCCCCTCATCCTTCCAGCTCCAGCTCGCGGCTGAGGGTCGCGTGGAAGGTGTCGGCGAAGCGCTGGAGCCGCGCTTCCAGCCGGTTGATGCCGAAGCTCATCCGATTGTAGGCGATCACCGCCGGGATGGCGGCGAAGAGGCCCAAAGCGGTGGCGAAAAGGGCCTCGGCAATCCCGGGAGCGACGACCGCGAGGCTGGTGTTGTTGGCGCCGGCGATCGCCGTGAAGCTGCGCATGATCCCCCAGACGGTGCCGAACAGGCCCACGAAGGGCGCCACCGAGCCGACCGTCGCCAGGATGTTGAGGCGGACGGCGAGCCGGTCCACCTCCTCCGTAAGCGCCGATTGCATGACGAGGGCGAGCCGGGAGCGGGCGCCTTCGCGGTCGATGACCTTGCTGCCTGTCGAACGGCGCCATTCCGCGATCCCGGCCGCAAGCACCCTCGCGCTCGGGATGTCGGACTTGCCCCGGCTTTCGTAGAAGCGGTCGATATCGCCGGCCTTCCAGAAATCGCGCTCGAAGGCCTGCGATCCGGCCGAGGCGCGGCGGAGCTTGAGCGCGTGCCCGATGATGATTGCCCAGGTCCAGATGCTGGCGAGGAGCAGCCCGACGATCACCGCCTTGACGACGATGTCCGCCTGCAGGAACAGTGCGACCGGGGACATGTCCGCTCCAGTCATCGCTAGTCCGCTCACTCTTTTCCTTCCTCCAGCAACCGCTCGAACATTTCGACCCAGGCACGCGGGTGGCGCCTGGGCCGGCCTTCCGGCGTCAGGAAAGCCGCGGTCACCCTGACATTGGCCAGAAATTCATCCCCGCGCATGACCCGCTGATGAATGAGGACGCTCGCCGCGCGCACCTCCTCGATCTCGGTGATCACGACGAGCTCGTCCGCGAGCTTGGCGGGCGCTCGATACTTCACCGCGACCTCTGCGACGACATAGACGCCCTCACCCGCCTCGAGAGCCGCGCGCTGGTCGATCCCGATCAGCCGAAGCATGTCGGACCGGGCGCGCTCGATGAAGCGCAGGTAATTGGCGTAATAGACGATGCCGGCAACGTCGGTGTCTTCGAAATAGACGCGCAGCGGGAAGAGATGCTTCCTCCCGCGCATGATTCCGTCCGCCGGCCTTGGTGCGTCCTCTCCCATATGGAGGGCTCTATCGGCTGCGGATTCGCCGGGGCAACCCAAAAGGGGTGCACCGGGGCAAGACGTGACGATTTTGCGTTGTCCGCCGTCATCCCGGCGAAAGCCGGGACCTCGGCCCGCAAAGGGCTCGGCGGGTCTCCCCGAGATCCCGGCCTTCGCCGGGATGACGTCAGCGCCTCTTCGCCGCCTGCGCCTCAACCAGCCTGATCAGGTCTCCCTGGGCCACGTTCATGTCGACGAGGTGGAGACCCCAGCCCGGGTTGAGCTTGCCGCCGATGAAGACGTCGCCCGGGATCCGGTCGGTGCGGGCGTCGTTGGGATCCGCATTTTCCGACACTGCCAGATAGCCGGCCTGGCCGTCGTGACGGCATTCGGCGGTGACCAGGCCCTCGGTGCGAAGGAAGGGGGTGGGCGGAGCGCCCTGGCTCGACCAGGCCACCGGCCGGGCTCCGGGGGCAGGCGGGGACATCGCGAACCAGTAGGAATCGAGCTTCCCCTTGCCGCCGCGAAGCGCCGCGGGATTGGTGCAGGCGGCGGTCATTCCCGGCTTCGCGGCCCGGCCGAGGAAGGAGCCAGGCGGAGGCGGCGCCGAGGCCCGGAAGGACATGTAGGAGATGACGCAGCCGGTCTGGCCCACGCTGCTGCACAGCGGGGTCGACTTCAGGCTTCCGCCGACCCTCTTGCCCTTTGGGACCTCCACCGCCCAGCCGAGCAGGATGGCCGAAAGCATCCTTTTCGCCACCGGCTTGCCTTCGATCTCCTCCTGAAGGAGCTTCAACAGGTGGATCGACCCCTGGCTGTGGCCGATGAGGACGAACCGGCGCCCCTGGTTGCGCCGGGCGAGGAAATCCTTCCACGCCGCGAGGACGTCCGCATAAGCGGTTTCGAAATTCGGCCTGATATCCTCGCCGGCGAAGGCGCGGGGGAGCGCCGTCGCCGTCACCTGGCGGTAGATCGGCGCGAAGGTCCGGCAGACGCTTCCGAAGCGGGCCAGTTGAACCGCGGCGGTGCCATTCTCCTCCAGGCCGGGGGAGAGATCGCTGTTGAGCCCCGCGTCGCGCGAGACCGTCGGGTAGACGTAGAAGCAGTCGACCTTAGCGTTCCTGTCCGCAAGCACCTGGCCGGTGGAGCCGTAGCCGTTTGGGTTGAGCGCCGTCGTCGGGAGGGGCTTGCCGCAGGCGTCCGCTCGCCCGGGAAGGCAGAGCCAGGCGGAATCGCGGCTGTAGACGGGCGCCGCCTCAGGCGCCTGTGCGCGGCTCGGGCCGGACAGCAACAGGATCGCGGCGGCGGCGGCGGCGGCGAGTCCGGGGATCATTCTCATTCGATTTTCCTTCAGTCGAACAGTCCGTCCTGCGCCGTCTTGGGCTGGGGCAGGCCGAGGTGGGTCCAGGCGCGGCCGTTGAGGCAGCGACCGCGGGCGGTCCGGGCGACGAGGCCGAGCTGGATGAGGAAGGGCTCGATC
>DASVTA010000319.1:0-11087 GCA_036387815.1 Allosphingosinicella sp. | reverse complement strand
AACGCCCTCGTCGACCAGGCGATCATCGACAAGCTCTACGAGGCGAGCTCGGCCGGGGTTCAGGTCGATCTCGTCATCCGGGGCATATGCTGCCTGAGGCCGGGAGTGGCCGGCCTGTCCGAGAATATCCGGGTCAAGTCGATCGTCGGGCGCTTCCTGGAGCACAGCCGGATCTGGTGCTTCGGCAATGGCGGCGAGCTGCCCAACCGCGACGCCAGGGTCTATATCAGCTCCGCCGACTGGATGCCGCGCAACTTCGACCGCAGGGTCGAATATATGCTTCCGATCGAGAATCCGACGGTCCACGCCCAGGTCCTCGACCAGGTCATGGTCGCCAACCTGATCGACAACGAGCAGAGTTGGCGCCTCCACCCCGACGGCCGCTACGAGCGGCTCGTCCCCGGGGAGGACCGCCCCTTCAACCTCCATCATTATTTCATGACCAACCCTTCGCTCTCCGGACGCGGAGCGGCTCTCAAGGAGAGCGGATCGGTGCCCAAGCTGAGGCTTCGTCGCAGCTCGTGAGGGAAGGGGCAGCGCTTCACGCCGAGCCGATGGCGATCGTCGACATCGGCTCCAACTCGGTGCGCCTCGTCGTCTATTCGGGCGCTCCGAGGGCGCCGTCGATCATCTTCAACGAAAAGGTGCTCGCGGGCCTCGGCCAGGGCCTGGGGGAGACCGGGATGCTGGGCGAGGGACCGCGCAAGCGCGCTCTCGCGGCGCTGCGCCGGTTCCGCCTGCTGATCGACCAGATGAAGGTGCGCGACCTGCGCGTGCTCGCGACCGCGGCGGTAAGGGATGCGAGCAACGGCGGCCTTTTCCTCGACGAAGTGCGCGCCCTCGGCTTCGAGCCCAAGGTCATTTCCGGCGAAAAGGAAGGGCGGCTTGCGGGGGAGGGTGTGCTCTCAGGTATCCCGGAAGCGGAAGGGCTGGTCGGCGACCTCGGCGGCGGCAGCCTGGAGCTGGCCCATGTCGGCGGGGGCAGCGTCCACAGCAGTATCTCACTGCCTTTCGGAGTGCTTCGGCTCGGCGATCCGGACGCGGCCGCGGAGAAGAATCTGCGCCGCCGGCTCGCGGCGGCTCTCGACGATTCGGGGCTCGGTGAACTGGGGCGGGGCCGGCCCTTCTACATGGTCGGCGGCTCGTGGCGGGCACTGGCGCGGCTTGACATCATCTCGCGCGACTATCCGCTTCCGATCACCCATCACTACCGGATGCCGCCGGGCCGGCCGGCGGAGCTCAGAAGGCAGATCGCGTCGCTGAGCCGAAGCGATCCCAAGAGCATGCCGATGCTGACGGCGTCGCGGATCCCGACACTGCCGAACGCGAAGCTGATCCTTTCCGCGCTGGTCGACGCACTCGAGCCGAGCGAGCTCATCGTCTCGAGCTTCGGGATCAGGGAGGGGTTGCTCTATCACGAACTGGCGCCGGAGGAGCGGAGGAAGGATCCCCTGATCGAGGCCGCCCGCGACGCCGGGCGCGGGCTCAGCCGCTTCGGCGAGCATGGCGATCTGCTCGACCGGTGGATCTCCCCCATCTTCTCCGATTCGGCGGCCAATGCGCGGCTTCGCCTCGCCGCCTGCCTGCTCGCCGACGTCGCCTGGCAGGCCCATCCGGACTTCAGGGCCGAACGGGGCGTGGAAATGGCGCTGCACGGCAATTGGGTGGGGATCGACGTCTGCGGGCGAGTGATGGTGGCGCAGGCGCTCTTCTCCAATTTCGGGGGCGGCCGCGATTTTCCGGACCAGCGGATCGCGCAGCTGTGCAGCGCCTCGGAGCTGGCCTGCGCCGCCCGGTGGGGCCTGGCCATGCGGCTCGGCCAGCGGCTCAGCGGCGGTCTCGCGTCCAGCCTGGAGCGAAGCCGTCTGTTGAGGGAAGGGGACGTGATCCGGCTGACACTGGCGAAAGGCGAGGAGGCGCTCTACGGCGAAACCGTCGACCGGCGCCTCAGGAAGCTGGCCTCGGCGCTGGGTTGCAAGGCGGAGATGGCGGCGGAGTGACTTGCCTCCCCATCGCGAAGCGATGGGAGGGGGACCAGCGAAGCTGGTGGAGGGGTGACCGGTCGCCGGATTGAATTGTGGTTAGTGACACCAGGTCGAGCCAGGTCACCCCTCCACCGCCTTCGGCGGTCCCTCTCTCCATGCCGCGCATGGGCAGGCAATCAACCGCAGTCGACCTTCACCACCCTGCCGGCGGGATCCACCCGCAGGTTAAGGCGGTCCTCGCGATAATCCATCGTCACGATCGTCCCCGGTGCAATCCAGCGCAGGGTCTTGGCGCCGCTGAGCCGAAGCGCCTCGCCGCCGAGCTTCTCCGTCTTCTCTCGCCCGATCAGCTTCTGCGCCTTCGCGGCGTCGCACCCTCCGCCGCCTCCCGCTTCTGCCGGCGGCACGGTCGCGCAGCCCGCCGTCGCCAGGGCGGCGATGATGACCATCTTCATTCGGCGTCCGCCGTCAGGGTCATCACCAGCTTGCCGCCGCGCACGGCGAAGGCGAGGCGCCCTTCGACCAGATCGAGGGCGTCGCGGCCGAACTGGTCGAATCGCCAGCCCTCGAGGATCGCGAGCCCGTCGCGCCGCCCCGCCGCAAGCAGCTCCAACTCCTCGGTCCGGGCGATCAGCCGGGCGGCGACGTTGCTCTCCCGCGAACGGATCTTGAGCAGCAGCTTCAGGAGGTCGGCGACCAGTGCGCCTTCCTTGCCGAGCCCCGGCCCGCGATCCTCCCGCGCCGGAAGCTCGTCGGCCGGCATCGGCACCGCATTGGCCAGCGCCGACATCAGCCGTGCGCCGATCTCATTTCCCGCCCAGGCGGGGGATAGGCCGCGAACCCGGGCCAGCGCGTCCTGGCCGGCGGGCGGGTGGGCGGCGACGTCGGCGATCGTCTCGTCCTTCATGATCCGGCCGCGCGGGAGGTTCTTGCCCCTCGCTTCCTGCTCGCGCCAGGCGGCGAGCGCCTTCAGCCGTCCCAGCACCTCGGGCTTGCGGCTCGAGATCCGGATTCTCTTCCAGGCGAGCGCCGGGTCGTTCTCGTAATTGGAAGGATCGGCGAGCTTCTCCATCTCCTCGTCCAGCCATGCGCCCCGGCCGGTGCGGCGAAGCCGCTCGAGCATCTTGGGGAACAAGGTGGCGAGATGGGTGACGTCGCCGATCGCGTAATCGATCTGCCGCCGGTCGAGCGGGCGGCGCCCCCAGTCGGTGAATCGCGCGCCCTTGTCGAGCGTCTTGCCGACCAGGCTCTCGACCAGGTTCGAATAGCCGACCTGCTCGCCGAGCCCGAGCGCCATCGCGGCGATCTGGGTGTCGAACAGCGGATGCGGCGTCTTTCCCGTGATGTTGTAGATGATCTCGATGTCCTGGCTTCCGGCGTGGAAGACCTTGAGGACATCCTCGTTGTTGACCAGCAGGTCGAGAAGCGGCGTCATGTCGAGGCCGTCCGCCTTCGGGTCGATCGCCGCCGCCTCGTCGACGTCGCCGATCTGGATCAGGCACAGATCGGGCCAGTAGGTGTTCTCGCGCATGAATTCGGTGTCCACCGCGACGAAGGGCTGCCTGGCCAGACGCTCGCAGAGGGACTTCAGCGAATCGGAATCGGTGATCAGCGGGTGGATGTGCATCGGGAGGGCTCATAGCGGCGGCCTCCCCGCTTGACAAAGCAAGGCTGCGTGGCGAAGCGCCGGGCCACGAAAAAGTCATTCCGGCGAATGCCGGAATCCACCTTCTTCCTCGCTTATGGAGCCAAAAAGCAGGTGGATCCCGGCCATCGGGCCCCCATCAAAGTACTACTTTGATGGGAACCCTCTCGGGATGACGGAGCAGGATGAATCGAAACATGCACGCCTATCGCACCCACCATTGCGGCGAGCTCCGCGCCTCCCATGTCGGGGAGCGGGTCAAGCTTTCGGGCTGGATCCACAGGAAGCGCGACCATGGCGGCGTCCTGTTCGTCGATCTGCGCGACCATTACGGGCTCACTCAGATCGTCGCCAAGGCCAATAGCGGTCCGCTGAGGGCGCTGGAGCATCTGCGGGCCGAGTCGGTGGTGACGATCGTCGGCGAGGTCGTCGCGCGCGGCCCCGAAGCGGCGAACCCGAACCTCGAGACCGGCCGGATCGAGGTCTCCGCCGAGGAAGTCGTCGTTCAGTCCGCCGCCGAGGAGCTGCCGCTCCCGGTTGCCGGCGAGGCCGACTATCCGGAGGAGATCAGGCTCCGCTACCGCTTCCTCGACCTTCGCCGGGACCGCCTCCATCGCAACATCGTGCTGAGGAGCCAGGTCATCTCCTCGATCCGCCGCCGGATGGTCGAGGCGGGCTTCACCGAATTCCAGACCCCGATCCTGACGGCGTCCAGCCCGGAAGGCGCGCGCGACTATCTCGTCCCGAGCCGCGTCCATCCCGGCAAGTTCTACGCGCTCCCGCAGGCGCCGCAGATGTTCAAGCAGCTGATCATGGTGGCGGGCTTCGACCGCTATTTCCAGATCGCCCCCTGCTTCCGCGACGAGGACGGCCGCGCCGACCGCTCGCCGGGCGAATTCTACCAGCTCGATTTCGAGATGAGCTACGTCACCCAGGAGGACGTCTTCCAGGCGCTCGAGCCGATCCTCGCCGGGGTGTTCGAGGAGTTCGCGAACGGCAAGACGGTCACCCCTGCGGGCGAGTTTCCGCGTATTCCCTACAAGGAGGCGATGCTCAAATACGGATCCGACAAGCCGGACCTTCGCAATCCGATCCTGATCTCCGACGTGTCGAGCCATTTCCAGGGTTCGGGGTTCGGCCTGTTCGCCCGGATCGTCGAGGGCGGCGGCACCGTCCGAGCCATCCCGGCGCCCGCCACGGCGGACAGGAGCCGCAAGTTCTTCGACGAGATGAACGACTGGGCGCGCTCGGAAGGCCATGCCGGCCTCGGCTACGTGACTCAGAAGGGGGGCGAGGTGGGCGGCCCGATCGCCAAGAATCACGGCAACGAAGGCATGCGCAAGCTCATCGCCGAGCTCGGGCTTGGGCCCGACGACGGAATTTTCTTCGCGGCCGGCAAGGAGGCCCAGGCGGCCAGGCTCGCGGGCCTTGCCCGCACCCGGGTCGCCGAGCAGCTCGGGTTGATCGGCGAGGACGAGTTCCGCTTCTGCTGGATCGTCGACTTCCCGATGTTCGAATATGACGAGGAGGCGAAGAAGGTCGACTTCAGCCACAATCCCTTCTCGATGCCGCAGGGCGAGCTCGAGGCGCTGGAGACCAAGGACCCGCTCGACATCCTCGCCTTCCAGTACGACATCGTCTGCAACGGGGTCGAGCTCAGCTCCGGCGCGATCCGCAACCACCGGCCCGACATCATGTACAAGGCGTTCGAGATCGCCGGCTATTCGAAGGCGGATGTGGACGAGAATTTTTCGGGCATGATCAACGCCTTCAAGTTCGGAGCACCGCCTCACGGCGGCTCCGCCCCCGGCATCGACCGGATCGTCATGCTCCTCGCCGGCGAGCCCAACATCCGCGAGGTCGTGCTCTTCCCGATGAACCAGCGCGCCGAGGATCTGATGATGGGCGCACCGGGCGTGGTGAGCGCGAAGCAGCTGAGGGAACTCAATATCCGGCTGGTCGAGCCGGCCGGCGCGGCCAAGAAGGACCCGGCGCAGGCGGTCGCTCCTGAGTGATTTGCCTCCCCATGCGGTACGCATGGGGAGGGGGACCACCCGAAGGGTGGTGGAGGGGTAACTGGAACAGGCCTGCGCTATCTACCCCTCCACCATGCTTCGCATGGTCCCCCTCCCCATCTACGCTGGGGAGGCATAAGGAGGGCCAATGACCATCACTCTCTCCGACTACGAATCCGGCGCCCGCTATCGCGGACATTATTCCGACGACCTCGCCGCTCTTCAGGAGCGGCTCGGACGGGTCCTCGTCGCCCAGATCGTCCACAAGCGGCGAAGCCTGATCGTCTTCGAGGGCTGGGACGCGGCCGGCAAGGGCGGCGCCATCCAGCGCCTGACGTCGGACTGGGACCCGCGCGCCTTCCAGGTCTGGCCGATCAAGGCGCCGACTCAGGAAGAGAAGGCCCGCCATTTCCTCTGGCGCTTCTGGAACAAGCTGCCGGGAGCGGGCGAGATCGGGGTGTTCGACCGGAGTTGGTATGGCCGGGTTCTGGTCGAGCGGGTCGAAGGCTTCGCCTCGGAAGCCGAGTGGCGCCGTGCCTATGACGAGATCAACGAATTCGAGGCGCAGCAGAGCTACGACGGAACGACGATCGTCAAGCTGTTCTTCCACATCACCCAGGAAACGCAGGACGAGCGGCTGAAGGCCCGGCTAGAGCATCCCTGGAAGCGCTGGAAGGTGACTCCCGAGGATTTCCGCAACCGGGCCCGGCGCCAGGACTATCTGGCGGCCGCCGCGGAGATGTTCGAGTGCACGAACACCCGGTGGGCCCCCTGGACCGTCATCGACGGCAACAACAAGAAGGCGGCCCGGATCGCCGCGCTGACCGCGGTGGCGGAGGCGCTGGAGGCCGCGTGCCCGCCCAAGCCGCCGGAGGCGGATCCGGAGGTGGAGAGGCTGGCCCGGGAGGCTTTCGGGGAGTAGCTCCGTCATTGCGAGCGAAGCGAAGCAATCCAGTCGTGAAGCGGAGGCCCGCTGGATTGCTTCGTCGCTACGCTCCTCGCAATGACGGCTGCTGCGGATATTCGATCGAGACGATCTCCATCTCCCGCTCCCCGCCCGGCAGCGTCACCCGGCGCAAATCGCCAACCGCCGCGCCCCGGATGGCCCGGCCGATCGGCGAGGTCCAGGCGATCCTTCCGTTCGCCGCATCGGTCTCGTCCTCGCCGACCAGAGTCACCGTGCGCCGGTTGTCGTCCTCGTCGGCAAGCTCGACGGTGGCTCCGAAATACACTTTGCCTCGCTCGGGCTGCGAGGCGGCATCGACCACCCTGGCGTCCTTCATTCGGCGCGACAGCCAGCCCAGGCGGCGGTCGATCTCGCGCAGGCGCTTGCGGCCGTAGATGTAGTCGCCGTTCTCGGATCGGTCGCCGTTGCCGGCCGCCCAGCTGATCGTCTCCACGAGCTTGGGCCGCTCGACCGCGAACAAAGCCTCATATTCCTCACGGAGGCGTCGATAGCCCTCGGGGGTGATGTAGTTGGGGCGGTCCGTCATGAATTGCCTCCCCATCGCCAGATGGGGAGGGGGACCAGGCGAAGCCTGGTGGAGGGGTAAATGCCGCAGGCCTCGTCAGTCACCCCTCCACCACCCTTCGGGTGATCCCCCTCCCCATGAGTTGCGCTCATGGGGAGGCAAGTCATCAACCCGGCCCGCTCTTGCCGAGATAATAAGACAACCGATTGGCGCGCCCGCCGCCGCGCTGGGCGCGGATGGCGTCGTAGACGACCGCATTCTCCAACACCCGCTGAACGTAGTTGCGGGTTTCCGAATAAGGGATGGCCTCGATCCAGGTGACGATATCGGTGCCGCCGCGCGGATCGCCGTTCGCCCGCACCCATTTGTTCACGTTGCCCGCGCCGGCATTGTAGCTCGCCACGGCGAGCGCCGCCTGGCCGCCCCATTGGTTGAGCAGCCGCTCGAGATAGCTCGCGCCGAGCATGACGTTGTAGGCGGGATCGGAGGTCAGCCGGCCGAAATCGTAGGGCATGCCGAGCTTGCCGGCCTGCTCGCGCGCCGTTCCGGGCATCAGCTGCATCAGCCCGCGGGCTCCGGCATGGCTCACCGCGGCGCGGTCGAACGAGCTCTCCTGCCGGGTGATTCCATGCGCCAGCCCCCAGTGGGTGGAATAAGCCGAGGGGAGCGACACTTCCGGGAAGCCGGCCGGATCGTAGAAGCTCTGGCCCTTGTTGCGGGCTTCCCGAGCCACCCAGACTCCCAGGTCCTGGCGGCCGATGGTCCGGCCGAACTGGGCGGCGAGCGTCCGGTCGCTGTCCGTTTCCGCCTGCTCGGCGATGGCACGCACGAACAGGGACTGATCGCTCCACCGGCCCATGTCGCCAAGCGCGCGGGCCGCCCGCACCAGCGGCCGCGCTTCGAAAGCCGAACGCTGCGCCGCGGAGGGCATCGCCGAAGTCGCCGAGGAGGGCGGAGTCACCCGCCGCCCAAGGCGCTCGAGAGCGAGCTGGCCGTAAAACTGGTCCGGGCTCGCCGCAGCCTGCTCCAGATACGAGTTGGATTGCGCCTGCTGCCCCGCATTGAAGGCCGACCGCGCCGCCCAGTAGAAGCCCTTGGTGCGGGTCTGCGAGGATTTCGCGGCGCGGCCGTAGCGGTCGAACATGCGCGCCGCGTCGGCATGGCGGCCGAGCTTCTGAGCCGCGGTACCGGCAAGCCAGGCGAGGTTGGTATATTCGTCGCGCTCGCCATAGGAGCGCGAGCTGACGTCGGTTCCGGCCGGATAGGCGTCGTCCAGCTGCGAGGCGATCCCATACGCCGTCGACCATTGCGCGTCGTTCGCCGCGCCCTTGGCGAGGGTCAGCATCGTCTCGAACCATTTCTCCGCATTGGCCGGAGGCCTGGACAGGCGCCGCGGCTGGGCCATGAGCTGGCGGGCCGCGAGGCTCTGGCCGCTCGCCCGGAGCCAGTTGGCGCGGTCCATCAGGAGGCCGGGATCGCCTTCGAGGCTTCCCAAAGCGGAAAGCCGCCCGGCGGCGTCGCTCGCGCGGGTCTGCAGCGCGATCCGGGTGGAGTAGAGCGCCTGGCGCTGCGCGGAGACCAGAGGCAGTTGCCGCGACGCGCTCTGGATGTCGCCGTTGCCGAGCAGGGCCTCCATCCGCGCATCATGGTCGGCGCTGCCCAGCTGGCCGCCGAACTGGCTGAGGATCCGAGCCTCGTCGCCCGCTGGAAGCAGTCCGCCGGTCCAGGCCTTGCGCGCCGCCTCGAGCGCCTCGTTGCCCCGGCCGGAGGCCTGCAGCGCGAAAGCATGGCGCGCATGGCCGGCAGGGGTCAGCGCCGGGAAGGCGCTGAAGAAGCCGATGACCTCGAAAGCGGCGCCGCCGTCGGAATCGGCTTTTTCGGCGGTGCGTCGCATGGCCGTCTCGCCCGGCCAGCCGCGATGGCTCATCAGGAAGGAGGCGTAGGAGGAGAAGGGCAGGCTGTCGGTCTGCCTGAGGCTGTTCCAGCGGGCCAGATCGGCGGCGACCGTCGCCGGCACGGGCGAATAAGCGGGCGCCGGCCGCGGCTCGGGCTGCTGAGCGACGGGCGCGACCGTGCTTTGCACCGCCGCGGGCAGGATCCTGGCGACCTGCGCCGGCCTCAACCCGGTCGCGACGGCGGCGACGGACACGGCGGACACGCCCAACAGGCTCAGAGCCAACGCTTTTTTCTGCATGCTGGACAGAATGCCAACCCCCTCCTTATCAGGCCCTGAACGAGCACGTCCTTATCGTCGGCTCGACGCCTCACGTGAAGGAGTCTTGTGATGTTCCGCGGGTCGATCCCGGCTCTGGTGACGATTTTCCGCGACGAAGCGTTGGACGAGCGTGCCTTCCTCGAATTCGTGCGCTGGCAGGTGGCGGAAGGGAGCCATGCGCTGGTTCCCTGCGGGACCACCGGCGAATCGGCCACTCTTACCGCCGCCGAGCACCGGCGCGTGGTCGAGCTTGCCGTCGAGGGCGCCGGGGGCCGAGTGAAGGTGATCGCAGGCTGCGGCTCCAACGACACGGCGCACGCCATCGCACTGACCCGCTCGGCCAAAGAGGCCGGAGCGGACTCGGCGCTCCACGTCCCGCCCTATTACAACCGGCCCAACCAGGAGGGCATCTACGCCCACCTCGCCGCGATCGCGGAAGCGGTCGACATCCCGATCGTCCTCTACAACGTCCCGGCGCGGACCATCACCGACATCTCGGTCGAGACGATGGCCCGGCTGTCGAGGATCGCCAACGTCGTCGGAGTGAAGGACGCGACCGGCAACCTCGCCCGGGTCTCGGCCCAGCGCCTGGCCTGCGGCGAGGATTTCGTTCAGCTCTCCGGCAACGACGACATGGCGCTCGGCTTCTCGGCGATGGGCGGGACGGGGTGCATCTCGGTCACCGCCAACGTCGCTCCGAAGCTTTGTGCCGAATTCCAAAATGCTTGCATGTCAGGAGATTGGCAGGGGGCCTTGAGACTCCAGGACAGGCTTTATCCGCTCCATGCGGCGCTCTTCAGCGACGCTTCGCCGGGCCCGGTGAAATATGCGCTGTCGCGAGTCCGCGCCGGAATCTCCGCCGAGCTCCGCCTGCCGATGACCCCGCCTTCGCAAGCCAGCCGCAGGGCGGTGGACGATGCGCTTGCGCATGCGGGGCTGGTATGAGGATGTCGGTTCCGGAAATCCTCCCCTGCATTTGCAGGGGAGGGGGACCAGGCGAAGCCTGGTGGCGGGGCCTTCCAGCCCCGGAGAGCCCCTCCACGGCGCTTCGCGCGGTCCCCCTCCCCACGAAATCGTGGGGAGGATTTTAGAGATGGTCCGTCCCCGCCCCGCCACGTTCGACAAGGTCAAGGTCGTCGCCGAGAACCGGCGCGCACGCTTCGATTATGCGGTCGAATCGACCTACGAGGCCGGGATCGCGCTGACCGGCACGGAGGTGAAGTCGCTTCGCTTCGGCGAGGGGTCGATCGCCGAAAGCTATGCCGAGGTCCGGGAGGAAGAAGCTTGGCTGATCAACGCCAACATCCCCGAGTTCAGCCACGGCAACCGTCACAATCATGAGCCCAAGCGCCCCCGCAAGCTGCTCCTCCACGAGCGCGAGATCGCCAAGCTGCACGGCGCCGTCGCCCGCCAGGGCATGACTCTCGTGCCGCTTTCCATCTATTTCAACAGCCGCGGCCGGGCCAAGGTCGAGCTTGCGCTCGCCCGCGGCCGCAAGGCGCCCGACAAGCGCGAATATCAGAAGGAAAAAGACTGGAAGCGGGAGCAGGGCCGGCTGTTGCGCGACCGTGGCTGACCGCGCCGGACGTTTCGCCCGCTGGGCCCGAAGGAACATGCCCAAGCGGGAGGATCTCGCGAGGAGCCCGTGGATCAAGCCGTTCGGGCAGCGGGTGCTCCACAGCGAGTTCTGGCGCTTCACCCGCCGCTCGGTGCCGCGCGGAGTGGCGGTCGGGCTCATGGTCGGGATATTCATCA
>DASVTA010000318.1:0-2018 GCA_036387815.1 Allosphingosinicella sp. | reverse complement strand
TTTTTCATAACAGGGTAAGAACGAATTTCGCGGCGCTTCGGGCTCGTTCCGCCGCACGAAGCGAGGCAAGACGTGGCCCACCAACGTCGAATCGAACGGCGGCGTCGAGGGCCAGGCGGGCCCGCCGGCGCCCGTTTCGCCGCACGGCCCGCAGCTGCGCCGGGTGCGCTGCGGAGCCCGAAAGGTCGGCTCCGGCGCTCCGGAAGGCGGCCTCGGGCCGCTGGCACCCGGATTACGGGCTGACCGGCTCCTCGTCGTCCTTGGTCAGCAGGAGCACGCCGATGATGATGGCGATGATGATTGCCAGAGGCAGCAGGAATCCGCCCCGGATCTGATCGCCTTCCACCGTCTCGGCCGCCGGGGTGACCTCGGCCACGGGGGCCCGCTTCGGCGCGGCGACGGCGGGCGCCGCGGCCATCGAGGCCGCCGCGATCGCCGCTAGGATGGACTTGAAGCGCATCTGATATTCTCCTGGAAGTCGGCGGGACCCCTTATCCCGGCGGATGATGCAGTCAAGCGAGCGCACCGGGAAATCGCGGCGCCTGCAGCCGGAGCGGCGCTCTACTTGCCGCCAAGACCGAGCTCGGCGCGCAGATCTTCCGCCGACTCGTTCTTGTGGCGCTCGGCGAAGGCCCGGTCGGTGGGGCTGGCATAGCCCTGCAGATCCTCGGGGGCGGGGGCGACGTGGAGCGACAGCAGCAGGGCGGTGGTCAGGAAACCAGCGATTACGGACTTCATCGGACTTCTCCAGTGGACGAATGCCGATCTGGACCCCGATCGTCACGGCTGGATGCCGCGGAGAGGGGAGATGTGTGCCAATTGTTTCAACCGTCATGCTGAACTTGTTTCAGCATCCAGGGTGGCGCCGCCCCGCGGGTGGAGAATGGACCCTGAAACAAGTTCAGGCTGACGGTCCGCGCGGAGGTTCGCACCACTCTTCCGCCCCTCCTGCCTTGTCCCGGCCCCCTTCACCGCCCACATGGCGTCCATGCCCTTTCAGAACCTTCCTCCACGCCTCGCAGGCGCGCTGTCCGCGCGCGGCTACGCCACGCCCACTCCAGTCCAGGCCGCGGTGCTGGAAAGCGAGGCGGAGGGGCGGGATCTCATCGTCTCGGCGCAGACCGGCTCCGGGAAGACGGTCGCGTTCGGCCTCGCGATGGCGCCGCAGCTCCTCGACGGCGACGACGGCGGCGCCGGCTTCGCCCGCGAGCCGCTTGCGCTGATCATCGCGCCCACGCGCGAGCTTGCGCTTCAGGTCAGCCGCGAGCTGGCCTGGCTCTACGCTCCGGCCGGGGCGCGGATCGCGACCTGCGTCGGGGGCATGGACGCTTCGAAGGAGCGGCGCTCGCTCCAGCACGGCACCCACATCGTCGTCGGCACTCCCGGCCGGCTGCGGGACCACTTGGAGCGGGGCGCGCTTGATCTCTCGAAGCTTCGGGCCGTCGTCCTCGACGAGGCCGACGAAATGCTCGACATGGGCTTTCGCGAGGATCTGGAGGAAATACTCGACGCGACTCCCCCGGCGCGCCGGACCTTGCTCTTCTCGGCGACCATGCCGCGGCCGATCGTGGCGCTGGCGAAGCGCTATCAGAAGGACGCGCTTCGGATCTCCACCGTCGGCGAGGAGCGGGGCCATGGCGACATCGCCTATCAGGCGATGACGGTGGCTCCGGCCGATATCGAGCATGCCGTGGTCAATTTGCTCAGGCTTCACGAGGCGGAGAGCGCACTTCTGTTCTGCGCGACTCGCGAGAACGTGCGCAGGCTGCACAGCTCATTGGTCGAGCGCGGGTTCAGCGCCGTCGCGCTCTCGGGCGAGCACAGCCAGAACGAGCGCAACCAGGCGCTTCAGGCGCTCAGGGACGGCCGTGCCCGGGTGCTGGTGGCGACCGACGTGGCGGCCCGCGGGATCGATCTTCCGAACCTCAGCCTCGTCGTCCATGTCGAGCTTCCGAGGGACGCCGAGACGCTCCAGCACCGCTCCGGCCGGACCGGGCGCGCCGGTAAGAAGGGCATCG
>DASVTA010000317.1:0-4894 GCA_036387815.1 Allosphingosinicella sp. | reverse complement strand
GGGGCCCAAGCCGGAGGCTTGGGAGGTGAGGGTCTTTTCCGAGTCCGGCGTACAGACCCTCACCTCCCACCGCTTCGCGGCGGGCCACTCCTCTCCCGTAAGTACGGGAGAGGGTAGATATATGGTTGACTTGTAGGGCTTTAGCTGGGAATTGAGGCCGCGATGACGATCCGCGCGACCCGCACCGGCTCCACTTGCGCCCTTCCGGCGCCGGCCGCTGCGCACGCCTGGCTTTGGTGGTGGGACATTTCCTCCGCCGCGGCGCGCGACCATCGATGGTGAACCGGACCTTCTAAGAGTTCCGAAGTCCCCTTGAAAGGCCCGCCGCTCCCGGCGGGCCTTTTCCTTTGCGCCCCATTTTCAGGAACAAGACATGTCCACCCAGCCGAAATACGTCCTTCCCGCCACTGAAGTCCCCGCCACCGAAGTCCCCGCCGCCGAAGCCGCGCTCGCCCGCCTTTATGTCGGCGAATCGCTCGACGCGACCGAAGCCGAGGCGGTCTTCGCGGAGATCGTCGCGGGCCGGCTTCCAGAGCCTGCGATCGCCGCGATGCTGATCGCGCTCCGACTCAAGGGCGAGACGGCGCAGGAGCTGACCGGCGCCGCCCGGGCGCTTCGCGCCGCCGATGCGGACTTCCCCCGCCCCGATTATCTGTTCGCCGACAGTTGCGGCACCGGCGGCGACGGTTCAGCCTCGATCAACGTCTCCACCGCCGTCGCCTTCGCGGCGGCCGCGGCCGGCCTTCCGGTCGCCAAGCACGGCAACCGTTCGGTCACCTCCCGGTGCGGCTCGGCCGACGTGCTCGAGCAGCTCGGAGCGAAGCTGGACGTCAGCGCCGAGGTCTCGCGCAGGGCGCTCGACGAAACCGGGATCTGCTTCCTCTTCGCGCCGCTCTACCATCCCGGGCTTCGCCATGCCGGCCCGGTCCGGCGGATGCTCAAGGTGCGCACGATCATGAACATGCTCGGGCCCTGCGTGAACCCGGCGGAGCCTAAGGTGCAGCTGCTCGGAGTCGCCGATCCGGCGCTCATCGAGCCGGTGGCGAAGACTCTGGCCGCGCTCGGGGTGGAGCGGGCGCTTGTGGTTCACGGCTCCGGGCTCGACGAGATCGCCCTCCACGGCGAGACCCTGGCGGTGCGGGTTCGGGACGGTTCGCTGGAGCCGATGACGATCCGGCCCGAGGATGCCGGGCTCGAGCGGCGGCCGGTGCAGGTGCTTCGCGGCGGCGGCCCGGAGGAGAATGCCGAGCGGCTGAAGGCGCTTCTCATGGGCTACGGCCTTGCCGCCGAGACGGAGGTGGTCGCGCTCAACGCGGGCGCGCTGCTGCTTACCGCCGGCCTCGCCCACGACCTGCGCGGCGGAGTGGACCTCGCGATGCAGGCGCTCTCCTCCGGCGAGGCCTATCGCCGTCTCAAGCTGTTCATCGAGGCCACCAATGGCTGAGACGGCTGGAATCCTGGCGGAGATCGTCGCCCGCAAGCGCATCGACGTGGCGGCGCGCCTCGGCGGCCTTGGCCCCCAGGCCGCCGAGCCGACCCGGCGCAGCCTCAAGGCGGCGCTGGCGCGGCCGGGCGCGCGCTTCATCATGGAAGTGAAGCGCGGCTCCCCCTCCGGCGGCGCGATCCGTCCCGGTGCGGACGCCGCAGCGCTCGCCCGCGCGTACCGGGGCGCGGCGGACGCGATCAGCGTTCTGACCGACGCACCTTATTTCGGCGGCTCGCTGGAGGACCTTCGGGCGGTCCGGCGCGAATTTCTCGGCCCGATCCTGGCCAAGGACTTCATCGTCGACCCGCGGCAGGTGGCCGAAGCCCGGCTTCACGGCGCCGACGCGGTGCTCGTCATCCTTGCCGTGCTTCGCGACGACGAAGCGGCGGCGGTGATGGCGGCGGCGAGGCGGCTCGGGATGGACGTGCTCGTCGAGACCCATACCGCCGACGAGGTGCAGCGCGCCGTGCAGCTCGGGGCGGACATCATCGGAATCAACAATCGCAACCTCGATACGTTGAAGATCGACCTCGCGACGACGGAGCGGCTTGCCGCCCTGGTCCCGGCGGGGACCCTGATCGTCGCCGAATCCGGAATCTCGAACCGCTCGGACGTCGAGCGGCTGGCGCCTTTCGCCGACGCCTTCCTGGTCGGCTCCTCGCTGATGCGCGCTCCCGACCCGGCCGGGGCGGCGCGGGCCCTCGCCTTCGGGCGGGTCAAGGTGTGCGGGATCACCGACGGCCATGACGCGGCGATGGCGGCGGAGCACGGCGCGGCCTATCTGGGCGTCGTCATGGTTCCGAACACCCCCCGAGCCGTCACCTGCTCCGGCGCGGAAGCGATCGCGGAAGCGTCGCCGGTGCCGCTGGTCGGGGTCTTCCGCAACGAAAAGCCGATGCAGGTCGCCTACAGCGCCCGGGCCCTCGGGCTTCGGGCGGTGCAGCTGCACGGCGCCGAGGACGCCCTGTACATCCGGGCCTTGCGCGGCCTGCTTCCCGAGGAAACCGAGATCTGGGCCGCCGCCGCGGTCGGGCGCGACGTGCCCGGTCCGCGGCTGGGCGCCGACCGGACCTTGTTCGACAGCCAGGTCGGCGGCCGCTCCGGCGGCACCGGGATCGCCTTCGATTGGTCGCGGCTGCAAGGCCGGACGGACCTCGGCCGGGCGCTGCTCGCGGGCGGCCTCAGGCCCTCCAACGCCCGCGCGGCGGCCCGGACGGGAGTCTTCGCGCTCGATGTCGGCTCCGGTGTCGAGATGGCGCCGGGCCGGAAGGACGCCGGCAGGCTCCACGCCTTCTTCGAGGCGCTTCGGCTGCCGGCGCGGGAGGAGGCCGGAACGTGCGGCTGAGCGGCCGCTTCGGAGCCTTTGGCGGCGCCTATGTCCCCGAAATCCTCGTGCCCGCCGTCGAGCAGCTCGAGGCGGCGTTCCTCGACGCTTCCGCCGACCCAGCGTTCCGGGCCGAGCTCGACGAGCTGCTCGCCAAATATGCGGGGCGGCCCACTCCGCTGACCCGCTGCCGCAACCTCGGCACGAACAAGGCGCGAATCTACCTCAAGCGCGAGGACCTGCTCCACGGCGGCGCCCACAAGACCAACCAGGTGCTCGGCCAGGCGCTGCTCGCACGGCGGATGGGCAAGAGCCGGCTGATCGCCGAGACCGGCGCCGGTCAGCACGGGGTCGCGACCGCCCTCGCGGGCGCTCTGTTCGGGCTGAAGACCCGCATCTACATGGGCGCCCACGACGTCGACCGGCAGAAGCTCAACGTCTTCCGGATGGAGCTGATGGGGGCGGAAGTGGTGCCCGTCGAAAGCGGCGCCAGAACGCTCAAGGACGCGATCAACGAGGCGCTCAGGGACTGGGCGGCCAGCTTCGACGACACCCATTACCTTCTCGGCACCGTCGCCGGCCCGCACCCCTTCCCGCTGATGGTGCGGGAATTTCAAAGGGTGATCGGAAAGGAGGCCCGGGCGCAGATACTGGAGGAGGAGGGGCGGCTTCCGGACGCCTGCATCGCCGCCGTCGGCGGCGGATCGAACGCGATCGGTCTGTTCGCGGACTTCATCGAGGATCCGGGCGTCAGGCTGATCGGCGTGGAGGCGGCGGGGCGGGGCCTCGACGGCAAGCAGCATGGAGCGACCCTGCTCCGCGGCCGGCCGGGCATCCTTCACGGCGCCGAGACCTACGTGCTTCAGGACGAGGACGGCCAGATCGATGAGAGCTGGTCGGTCTCGGCCGGTCTCGATTATCCAGCGGTTGGGCCGGAGCATGCCTATCTGAAGGACAGCAAGCGTGCCGATTATGTCGGAGTGACGGACCAGGAGGCGCTCGCCGCCTTCGCCCTGCTGGCGCGCTCCGAAGGGATCATCTGCGCGTTCGAATCCGCCCATGCCCTCGCCCAGGCGCTGAAGATGGCGCAGGCGGCGCGGGAGGACATGGTGCTGGTCGTCAACCTCTCCGGCCGCGGCGACAAGGACATGGAGCAGGCGCGAAGGCTGCTGGAGGCCGGCGCGTGAACCGCTACGCCGCCATGTTCGAGCGCCTCCGGGCGCGGCGGGAGGGAGCGTTCGGCGCTTTCGCGATGCTGGGCGACCCCGACCTGGCGGCGAGCGCCGGGATCCTCGACTCGCTGGTCGAAGGCGGGGCGGACATGCTCGAGGTCGGGATTCCCTTTTCCGATCCCGTCGCCGACGGTCCGGTCATCCAGGCGGCGGCGGTGCGGGCGCTCGCCGCGGGCATCCGGACGGCGGACTGCTTCACGTTGCTCGGGCAGTTCCGGGCGCGCCATCCGCGGGTGCCGGTGGGGATACTCACCTACGCCAATCTGGTGGTCGCGCGCGGCCGGGACGCCTTCTACCGAGCGGCGGCGGAGGCCGGGGTGGACAGCGCCCTCGTGGCCGACGTCCCGCTGCTCGAGGCCGGCCCTTTCCTCGCGGCGGCCCGATCGGCCGGAGTGGCGCCGGTGCTGATCGCGGCGCCCAACACGCCCCGGGAACGGCTCGCCCTCATCGCCGCCGAAGGGGAGGGCTATACCTATTGCGTCGCCCGGGCGGGAGTGACCGGCGCCGACGCCGAGGTGCGCTTCGCCGGCGAGGTGATCGCGGCGCTCGTCGAGGCGGAGGCGCCGCCGCCGGTGCTGGGCTTCGGGATATCGGAGCCGGAGCATGTGCGACTCGCCCTCAGGGCCGGAGCGGCGGGCGTTATCTCGGGGTCGGCGATCGTGGACCGGGTGAGCCGGGGCGAGGACGTGCGCGGGTTCGTGGCCCAGATGAAGGCGGCGACGCTTTAATTGCCTCCCCGCCGCGAAGCGGCGGGGAGGGAGACCATGCGAAGGTGGTGGAGGGGTGACCTTACCAGGCCTGCGCCAGCTACCCCTCCACCAGGCTTCGCCTGGTCCCCCCCCCCCCCCCCCC
>DASVTA010000316.1:0-4127 GCA_036387815.1 Allosphingosinicella sp. | reverse complement strand
AATGCGGGAAGAAGGCGGGCTGCCGGTTCGACCAGCCCGACGCGGTGGCCGCGGCTTCGCTGATCGACTGGAGCAGCGCCCGCCGCTTTTCCGGATGGTGGTGCGGCAGTGCGGCGGCGGCGCAGAAGGCCCCGGGCAGCCACGGCCGCACCGCGGCTCCGATCAGCCGCTCGTAGAGGAAACGGTAGGACGCGAAATCGGGAAGCCGGTCCTGGCCGAGATCGAAGGCGGTCATCGCGACCAGCGGACCCATCACCGGCTCCATCTCATCGAGCCCGCTATCGTCCGGAACGTTGGCGCGCACGTGATCGAGCCGGCGATACATGCGCTCCTGCGCCCGGATCGAGGCGGCCTCGCCGACATCGCGCGACCAGCGCCGAAGCGCGTCGCGCCGGCCGAGACCGACATCCAGCGAACGGCGAATGTAGCGCTGGGTTGCCGCGGGGAAGCCCGCGAATTCCTTCATCTCCACCAAAGTCAGGGCACCGTCGGCCGGCTTCGTATTCGTCGCCATGATCCCACTCCCACTCTTTCACCCGGCGGGATCATGCGATTCAAACGGTTACCAGCCGCTTAACCAAAACCCCGCTCCCCGATTGAAATGAATCAGGTTTCGGGATGAGCGGCAATGGGAAAAGCTTGTGGCGGTAAGAGGGGCCGGCGGGTGTCACTTTGGAGACACAGGGGAGGAAAATGAAATCCCCCGATATCAGTCACTTCGCGAAGCCGAAACGACTTTTCCACAGATTTCTCGAATCCGTCATGCTGAGCGCGCTCCGCCTCCGCGGCCGGCCGCCGTGCCGGCGGAGAACTGGACTTTGGATGCCGTTCGGGCGGCGCCGGGCACAAGCCGGGCTTCGCGGTCTTTTCGACCAACCTCTTCTCGCCTTCTGCGAAAGCCACGCACCGCGGGACACAAACCGGCAATAGCGGGTAAGAAGGCGCCGGATGGAGAGCTTCACCGATTATCGCGCGCATCGGCGCCTGCCCGATCTGCCGCTCGCCGCGGCGTCGATCCTGGGCTTCTGGCTGTTCTACTTCGCGACCATCGTCATCCGCACCTGGCTGATCGACGAAAGCCTCACCTGGCTCGGATCGCGCGCGCTTGGCTGCCTGATCGGGATCGTCCTCACCTTCCTCGTCTACCTGGTGCTCAGCCGTGCAGCGCGCGAGAGCGTCAGGATACAGATCGTCGCGGCCGCCATCGCCTGCGTGCCGGCGGCGGCCATCTTCTCGACCTTCAACCTCGCCTTCGCGGTCCATGCGCCGCTGGTGGAGCGCACGATCGTCGGCCAGCGGCGGGACGGAACGACCGTCGTCCGCTCCACCGGCGGCGCCGAGGTTCGAATCGGCAGGGACGGCGCTCCCGTCGTGATTCCCGGAGCACCCAAGCGCCAGACCGAGCGGGAGCGCCAGCTCATGCTGCGCCTCATCGCCGACGGACTGGTAACCTGGTATTTCTTCTTCGCCGCCTGGGCGAGCTTCTACATCGCGATCAGCTCCGCAACCCGTCTTCGAGCCGCGGAACGGCGGGCCGCGGGCGCCGAGCGCGACGCCCAGGAGGCGCAGCTGCGGGCGCTCCGCTACCAGGTCAATCCGCATTTCCTGTTCAACACGCTCAATTCGCTTTCCTCGCTGGTCATGGCGGGGCGAGAGGAGGAGGCGGAGACGATGATCGTCAATCTTTCGGCCTTCTTCCGGTCAAGCCTCGATCTGGATCCGAGCGAGGACATCACCTTGTCCCAGGAGATCGAGTTCCAGCAGCTCTACCTCGACATCGAGAAATCGCGATTCCCCCGCCGCCTGGAAGTGCGGATCGAAGTGCCGCCGGACCTTCGCGGAGCCCGCGTGCCGCCGCTCATCCTCCAGCCGCTGGTGGAGAATGCGATCAAGCATGGGGTCGCGCGGACCGCGGATCCGGTGCGGCTCATCATCGCCGCGCGTGAGGAGGATGCCCAGCTGATCCTCGCCGTGGAGAACGACCGCGGACCCGCGGCGCCCGTGAGGAGCGAGCACGGCACCGGAGTCGGGCTCGTCAACGTCTGCGAACGCCTCGCCGCCCGCTTCGGCGCACAAGCGGCGTGCGAGCACGGCCCGCTCCCCGACGGCGGATGGCGGGTCACCCTCTCTATGCCGCTGGAGACCGAATGACCGATCCGATCCGCCTCCTGGTCGTCGACGACGAACCCCTCGCCATCGAACGGCTTCAGCTGCTCCTCGCCAGGATGGAAGGCGTGACTCTCGCCGGCACCGCGTCGGACGGCGCGGCGGCGCTGCGTATGGTCGAGGCGGTCCGGCCCGATGCGGTGCTTCTCGACATCGCGATGCCGGGAATGGACGGGATCGACGTCGCCCGCGCCCTCGCCCGCACGGCCTCGCCGCCGGTCGTGATCTTCGTCACCGCCTTCGACATGTTCGCGGTCGCCGCTTTCGACGTCGAGGCGGTGGACTATGTGATGAAGCCGGTTTCGGCGGAGCGGCTCGGCAAGGCCGTCGAACGCGCCCGCGAGCGCCTCGCCTCGCGAGGCGACGATCCGGGTCCGGGCGGCGGCGGCTCGCCTCATGTCGAGGAATTCTGGGTGTCCGAGGCCCGCGGCCTCGTTCGCCTCTCCGCCGGCGAGGTCGATCGGGTCAGCGCCGAGCGCGACTATATGCGGCTCCACGTCGGCAAGAGGAGCTGGCTGATCAACCACACGATCGGCAAGCTGGAGCAGGAGCTCGATCCGGCGCGGTTCGTACGCCTGCACCGCTCGGCGATCGTTCGGCGCGATTTCGTCACGGGCCTGAGGCGGGACGAGGGCGGGCGCTGGTGGGCCCGGCTAGCCGACGGCGAGGAGCAGAAGGTCGGCCGCCTCTATCTCGCGAATGCCAAAGGGCTCGCCGGCCGCTGAGAGGTCGAGCGGCACGGGCGAGCGGGTGGCGGCAAGGCGCGCCTTAGCGGGCGGTAGGCGCGGCCGTCTCGCAGGGAGCGGGCTGAGCGGCCGGAGCGGCATGAGCCGGGGTTCCGAAAGCCACCGTACCGGCCGTCATGACGAGTGCGGCGAGTGCGGAAAGAATGCGGTGCATGATCTTCGGCCTTGTCTGGGAAAGGTCGCGGCGCGGGGCTCTTCGCCCGGGGATGAGACAGGGTTGGAAGCCCCGCGCCGCTTGATTTGGACCTATCACCCGCCGCGGCCCGCGGCTCGGACGCTTCGACACTCCGCCGCAGCCGTCTGCCAGCCGCGCGCCGAGCCGACGAACTGCATCTGTGCGTCGATGAAGCTCAGGTGGGGGTGGGGAAAATCGGCTCCTGCCTCGTTGTCGAAGGCAGGAAGAGGAGAGAATCGATGCGCAGCAACAGCGGCGGCGGTAAGAGCAGCAACAACACGGGAAATCCGACGCTCGACGAGCATGAAGCCGCCAAGGGGCGCTCCGGCGCCGCAATCCATGGCGACAAGAAGGTCGGCGGCTCCCCCGACCGGACTACGCCGCGCGACAAGCAATCGAGCTGATCTGCCTCCCCATCGAAGATGGGGAGGGGGACCCCGCGAAGCGGGGTGGAGGGTAACCAGCGCAGGCCTGCGCGATTACCCCTGCACCACCCTACGGGTGGTCCCCCTCCCCACGGGCGCTGCCCGTGGGGAGGCCATCAGGGCCCGATATCGGCCACGTGGGTCTTGACCCGCGGACGGATCTGGCCCGGAAGGCCGAGCGCGGCGGCGACCTTGTCGTCCCAGGCATAGGGATCGGTCCGGAACACGACCCGGCTCCCGTCGAAATACGCGCTGTGGTAGAGCAGCCGCACCGGGATCTGGGTCGACAGCTCGACAGGAGTTTCCTTCTTCGTCGCCATTGCCTTGTCGAAGGCTTCGAGCTTGCCGTCGTCCTGGGCGATCAGCCGGGCGAACTCGACGGCATTCTCCACGCGCGAGCAGCCGTGGCTGGCGTGGCGCTGCGTCGAGGCGAACAGCGCCTTGGCCGGAGTGTCGTGAAGGTAGATCTGCTCGTTGTTGATCATGTCGAACTTGACGAGGCCGAGCGCCGATTTCGGCCCCGGCTCCTGCACCAACCGGCCGTTCTTCATGACGATATTCTCTTTCGCCATGTAGGCGGCGCCCTTGGGCAGGATCTCCTCCTTCGCGATCGAC
>DASVTA010000315.1:0-9057 GCA_036387815.1 Allosphingosinicella sp. | reverse complement strand
CCCGGCTTTCGCCGGGATGACGCGGGGCGGCCGCGGCTTGATATCGGTGCTGCCCCTGCCCACATCGGGTCCGAAATGACCCGGGGGGAGTCGAACATCACCGCCACGATCGCCGCCGACGCCGCCGGCCAGCGACTCGACCGGGCGCTCGCCGCCGCGCTCCCGACCTTGTCGCGCGAGCGACTGAAGGCGCTGATCTCGAGCGGCCGGGTGACGGGCCCCGCCGGCCTCGTGCGCGATCCGGCGACAAAGGCGATTGCCGGCGCCTACGAGGTGACCGTCCCCGCGCCCGAGCAGGCCCATAACGAGGCGCAGGACATCGCACTCGACATCGTTTTCGAGGACGATCATCTGCTCGTCGTCGACAAGCCGGCGGGGATGGTCGTCCACCCGGCGGCGGGGAATTTCGACGGGACGATGGTGAACGCCCTCCTCCACCATTGCGCCGGCCGTCTGTCGGGGATCGGCGGAGTGGCCCGGCCGGGGATCGTCCACCGGATCGACAAGGGGACTTCGGGGCTTCTGGTGGTCGCGAAGACGGACCGTGCCCATGAGGGGCTCGCCGCGCAATTCGCCCGCCACAGCATCGACCGCCGTTACCAGGCCGTGGTCGCGGGCATTCCCAATCCGGCTTCCGGAACGATCGACGCTCCGCTCGCCCGCTCCTCGGCCAACCGCCAGAAGATGGCGATCGTCGAGGAGAATCGGGGCAAGAGGGCCGTGACTCACTATCGGCTGATGCGGCCGCTTCGCGACTCCGCCTTGGTCGAATGCCGGCTCGAAACCGGGCGGACTCACCAGGTAAGGGTCCACATGACGTCGATCGGCAACCCTTTGCTCGGCGATCCGGCTTATGGACGGACCCGAAGCGGGCATCGCGAGTTATTGAAAAAGCTGGGTTTTGAACGGCAGGCGCTGCACGCGGCGGAGCTTGGGTTCATCCATCCCGTGACATCTTCGCCCTTGTCGTTCAAAAGCGACGTTCCGTCGGATATGCAGCAACTGTTAAGCGCGCTGGCGGTATAAGGGCGACGGTCCCGGCAAAATCAAAAGCAGCTGGAAACCAGGGAGTGAGTGAAGACGATGGCTAGCGGCAGAAACGTCCCGGCGACGATCCCCGCGATGAGCGGCGAAGCGGGTCTCAACCGCTATCTCTCCGAGATCAAGAAATTCCCCATCCTCGCGCCCGAGGAGGAATATATGCTGGCCAAGCGCTGGACCGAGCATCAGGACACCGATGCGGCGGCCAAGCTGGTCAATTCGCACCTTCGGCTCGTGGCCAAGATCGCGATGGGCTATCGCGGCTACGGCCTGCCGACGTCCGAGCTCATCTCGGAAGGCAATATCGGCCTGATGCAGGGCGTGAAGAAGTTCGAGCCGGAAAGGGGCTTCCGCCTCGCCACCTATGCGATGTGGTGGATCCGCGCGTCGATCCAGGAATATATCCTGCGCTCGTGGAGCCTCGTGAAGATGGGCACGACCGCGGCCCAGAAGAAGCTCTTCTTCAACCTGAGGCGGATGAAGAACCAGATCGAGGCGTTCGAGGACGGCGATCTCAAGCCCGAGGACGTGACCAAGATCGCGACCGATCTGGGCGTCAGCGAAGAAGACGTCATCTCGATGAACCGGCGCATGTCGATGGGCGGGGATACCTCGCTCAACGTCTCGCTCCGCGAGGAAGGCGACGGCCAATGGCAGGATTGGCTGGTCGACACCGACCCGCTCCAGGACGAACGCGTCGCCGACGCGCAGGAGAGCCAGGTCCGGCACGAGCTTCTCGTCGAGGCGATGAAGGCCCTCAACGACCGCGAGAAGCACATCCTGACGGAGCGGCGCCTGACGGACGAGCCCAAGACGCTCGAGGAGCTGAGCCAGGTCTATGACGTCAGCCGCGAGCGGATCCGGCAGATCGAGGTCCGGGCTTTCGAGAAGCTGCAGAAGGCCCTGATGGGGCTGGCCGGCGAGCGGCGGCTGCTTCCGGCGAGCTGATCCGCGGCGCAGGCCGTCACCCCGGCGAAAGCCGGGGCCTCGGGGAGACCCGCCGAGACTTTCCGGCCTGAGGTCCCGGCTTTCGCCGGGATGACGTTACCGTCGCGCTCCCCAGTTCCTCGACCATTTCCTCGGCACCGGCGCCTGGCCCAGCGGGGAAAGGACGCACAGCGCCTCCCACTTCTCCGGATCGACCTGGATCTGGGCAAAGGTGACGCGGCGGGCGCGCTCGGCGGTGCAGGGGATCTTCCTGTCCGCCTCCGCCGCCTCGCTGAGCTTGGGAAGCGCGTCCACGTACAGCCAGGGGAGCGGCGATCCCGGCCGGTAGGGCTGCGGGTCGAGGGTGCGGAGCGCGTCGAGCGCTGCGATATGGTAGATGCTTCCGTGATGCTCGCTGGCGCCGCGGTCGACCCAGGTCCATTTCAGCGCGCCGGCGGCCGGACTGCGAAGTGCGACGACGAGCTTGTCGAGGCCCCGGCGCATCGTCCCGCCCTCGTTGGCCATGGTCAGATAGAGGCGCCGGCCGGAATATTCATTGGCTCGAAGCATCTCGCCGGCGCGGTTGCCGAGCTCCTCGCGATTCCACCACAGGCTCGGGCTGATCGCCACGTAATCGTGGAATAGCGCGGGCTTGCGAAGCAGCGTGTCGACCACGAAAAAGGCGGCGAGCGATTCCCCCATCAAGACCCGGCGGCCGCCGGTGCGATACTTCTTCTCGACGAAGGGAATCACTTCCTCGGCGATGAAGCGGCGGAATTTCTCCGAGCCGCCGCCGGATGCGAATTCGACCGGCTGGCCGTTGGCGCGATAGTAGGTGGTGTAGCGCTCGTCCTTCGTCGGGAAGGTGAGCTCCCAGATACGGTTCTTCGTGGCGATCCCGACGGTGATGAACTCGCCGAAGGTGCCGCTGATCTCGCCATGCTGGGCGAGGCCGGCGATGTGCGGGAAATCCTGGTCGGCGCCGCCGTCGAGGACGAAGAGCACCGGATAGGAACGGTTCGCCTTGGCGTCCGCATAGCTGGCGGGCAGGCGGACGTTGATCTCGCGCGGTTCGCCGAGGATGGCGGAAGGCAGCATGTGCCGGGTGCCGAGCACGATCGGGGCTTCGGCCGGCGGCGCGGCGGCTTGAGCCCAAGCGGGAGAGGCGGCGCACAGGGCGGCGATCAGGAGCGGCCAGCTTTTCATGCTCTTCCTCTACCGGCAGCGCAGCTCCGCCGTCACCCTGAACTTGGGTCCAGGCCTTCGCCCGCTCGGCGGCTCCACCCTGGGTGCTGAAACAAGTTCAGCATGAGGGCGGACCGGCGCCGACGGCTGGTGACGTGGGCGGCCGGCGCGGCTAACGAGGCGCCATGGCACGGGTGAGAGCGAAGAAGCGGGGCTGGTTCGGACGGATCGCGGCATGGATCATCGGCGGCTTCTTCCTCTTCGTCCTGCTCAGCATCTTCTGGGTGCTCGCCTACCGCTTCGTGAACCCGCCGATCACCTTCACCATGCTGGGCGACCGGCTGACCGGGCGGCACGTCGCCCGCGACTGGATGAGCCTGGAGCGGATCGACCGCGACGCGGTCCGGGCGGCCATTGCGGCGGAGGACAGCAAGTTCTGCGCCCACTGGGGCTTCGACCAGGACGCGATCGCCGCGGCGATGCGGCGCAACGCGAGGGGCGGCTCGGTGATCCGCGGAGGCTCGACGATCAGCCAGCAGACGGCGAAGAACGCCTTCCTTTGGCAAGGCGGCGGCTATTTCCGCAAGGGGCTCGAAGCCTGGTTCACCCTGCTCATCGAGAACATGTGGGGCAAGAGGCGGATCATGGAGGTCTATCTCAACGTCGCGGAAACGGGGATCGGCACCTATGGAGTCAACGCCGGGGCCAAGCGATACTTCAACCATGACGCGAGCGCGATGAGCCGGCTCGAGGCGGCGCGGATCGCGGCCGTCCTGCCCCTGCCCAAGAAGCGCGGGGCGACGGCGCCCAAGGGCTTCACCCGGCGCTACGGCAACGCCATCTCGGCGCGGATCGGAGTTGTGGCTCGCGACGGGCTGGACCGCTGCGTCTACGAAGGCGAGGCCGTGACTGCGGAGCGGGAGCCGGAGGCACCGGTGCGGCGGAAGGCGGCGCCGAAGGCGAAGGCGTCTGCGCCGCCGGCGCCGGCCGCGCTCCCGGGCGAGGAATATGAGCAGTCGGCGCCGGTGATGGAGCCTGAGGCGGCGCCGGAACCCGAGCCGGAGCCGGAGCCGGAGGGGAACGGCCAATAATCGTCATCCCGGCGAAAGCCGGGACCTCAGGACGAGAAGTCTCGGCGGGTCTCACCGAGATCCCGGCTTTCGCCGGGATGACGGAGGAGCGGGTCTTACCGAGATCCCGGCTTTTGCCGGGATGACGGAGGAGCGGGTCTCACCGAGGCCCCGGCTTTCGCCGGGGTGACGCTCGCTTCGTGAGCGTCAGAAGGGCATCTTGAAGCCTGGGGGAAGCTGGAGGCCCGAGGTCATCTTCGACATCTCGCCCTGCGCGGCCTGATCGGCCTTGAGCCGGGCGTCGTTGATCGCGGCGGCGACCAGATCCTCGACCATCTGCTTTTCGGAAGGGACGAGGAGGCTCTCGTCTATGTCGACCGCGACGATCCGCCCCTTGGCCGTGGCGCGGATCCTCACCAGGCCGCCGCCCGAAAGTCCCTCGACCTCGATCTTGTCGAGGCCTTCCTGGGCCTTCATCAGCTCGGCCTGGGCATTCTGGGCCATTTTCATGATTTCGTCGAAATCCGGCATTTACGCGCTCCGTTGTTCGTCAAGGCTGTAGCTGGCGAGCTCGGCCCCCGGGAAAGCCTCGAACGCGGCTTTGACCAGGGGAGTTTCGAGCACCGACTGTTCTTCGGCCTTCTTGGCCGCAAGCTCCTGGTCGCGAAGCGACGGCTCACCCCCTGAATCCTCGGTCCTGACCTGCCAGGCTTGGCCGGTCACGTCCTTCAGCGCCAGCGCCAGGTCGCGGGTGGCGATCGGGCTTTCGAGGCAGAGGACCAGCTCGGGCGGGGCATAAGCGACCAGCCGGGCATAATCGTGGAGCTGCTGGGCGAGGTGGCGGCGGCCCTTGGCTTCGAGCAGCTCGATCATGTCGCGGAAGCTCGGCGGAAGCGCCGCGGGGGCGCCCCGCCCCGCCGCCGCCGGAGCCGCCGCGGGCCGGGCCGCGACGGCCTCGCCGTTCGCCAGCTTCTCCAGCAAGGTTGCGGGATCCGGGAGCTCGGAGGCGTGAATGATCCGGAGCAGCGCCATCTCGGCGGCCTCGAGCGGCATCGGGGCGCCGTTGACCTCGGCGAGACCCTTGAGGAGGAGCTGCCAGAGGCGGTGGACGGCGGCGTAGGAGAGGCGGCTCGCCCAATCCGAAAAAGCGTCGCGCTCCTCAGCCGACTGGGCGGCATCCTCGGCGCCGCCGACCTTGGCCCGGGTGATCGCGTGGACGCTCTCCAGAAGGCCGCGAAGGACGGCGCTCGGCTCCACTCCGAGGTCGTACTGGTTGCGCAGGGCGGCGAGCGCGCTCTGGGCGTCGCCGCTCAGGAGGACTCCGAGCAGGCGCCGGATGGCGCCGCGGTCGGAGAGGCCGAGCATCGTGCGCACCTGATCGGCGCTCACTCCGCCGGGACCATGGGCGATCGCCTGGTCGAGAATGGAGAGCCCGTCGCGGGCCGAGCCTTCGGCGGCCCGGGCGATGAGGGCGAGCGCCTCGGGCTCGACCTCGACGCCCTCCTTCGCCGCGACCGCGCCGAAATGGGCGGCGAGCTTCTCGGCCGGGATCCGCCTCAGGTCGAAGCGCTGGCAGCGCGAGAGGACGGTGACCGGAACCTTGTTGACCTCGGTCGTGGCGAAAAGAAACTTAACGTGCTGAGGGGGTTCCTCCAGCGTCTTGAGAAGCGCGTTGAAGGCGTTCTTCGACAGCATGTGGACTTCGTCGACGATGTAGACCTTGTAGCGGGCGGAGACGGCGGAATAGCGAACCGCCTCGATGATCTCCCGAACGTCGTCGACCCCGGTATGGCTGGCGGCGTCCATTTCGACGACGTCGATGTGCCGCCCTTCCGCAATCGCCCGGCACGGCTCGCAGATCCCGCAAGGCGCGATCGTCGCCCCTCCCTGCCCGTCCGGACCGATGCAGTTCAGCGCCTTGGCGATCAGCCGGGCGGTGGAGGTCTTGCCGACCCCGCGAACGCCGGTGAGCAGGAAGGCGTGGGCGAGCCGGTCGCGCTCGATCGCATTGCCGAGCGTGCGCACCATCGCATCCTGGCCGATCAGCTCGGCGAAGCTCTGCGGCCGGTATTTGCGGGCGAGGACGCGGTAAGGCTGAGCTTTCGCGGGCGCAGGCGGCTCGTCGAGGCCGAAGCCTGGGGAGTCGTCGGGGGATTCGGATGCCATGGGGCCGGTCTAGCCTATTCCGTCATCCCGGCGAAGGCCGGGATCCCAGTGGGTGAGTTGCGCAGGAGCCTTTTCCTCGCTGGGGCCCCAGCCTTCGCTGGGGCGACGCCTCGGGCGTCGGTGGGAGCCGGAAACGACCCGGCGCTTGAACTCGTTACGGCTGCTTCCTTCCGGACCTGACCGGGTTGGCGAGAGCGCCGTCCGCCCGACTCCCGCGGCGCATATGGTGGAAGCGGCGCGCGGAGGCAAGATATCCCTCTCCCGCTTTCGCGGGAGAGGAGGGGCCCAAGCCGAAGGCTTGGGAGGTGAGGGTCTTTTCCGAGCCCGGTGTACAGACCCGCCCCTCCCACCGCTTTGCGGCGGGCCCCTCCCCTCCCGCGAAAAGCGGGAGGGGGGGAGTTCAGGCGAACCGTTCCGCCACCAGCTTCCCGACGGCGGCATGGGCGGCGGCTCGGACCGGAAGCTGGGCGTTCCCGCCGCTCTGGTAGCAGGCGACGACGACCGGCGGCCTGCCCGAGCGCCAGGCGATGGCGACGTCGTTGACAGCCCCGTTGGCGCCGGTGCCGGTCTTGTGGCCGACCAGCCAGGGCGGAGCCGGGAAGCCCGCCTTCAGGCGGTCCGCGCCCGGCACCGACCTGGTCAGCCAGGTGGAAAGATGCCGGCGCGACTGTTCGGCCAGCGAGTCGCCCAGGACCAGGGTGCGCACGAGGCGGGCCATGGCGGCCGGGGTCGTGGTGTCGCGCGGATCGCCGGGCAAGTTCGAGTTGAGCTCCGTCTCGATACGGTCGAGGCGCGTCACAGCATCGCCATGGTCGCGAACGAAGCGGGTCAGCGCCTCCGGCCCACCGATCCGATCGAGGAGCATGTTCGCGGCGCCATTGTCGCTCAGCTCGACGATCGCGGAGCAAAGCCGGATCACCGAAAGGCCGCCTTCCGATCCGTACCGTTCCGCCATCGGCGAGTGGTCGATGGGCTTGCCCGGCGGGAAGGGCAGCTTCTCCTCCAGCGACAGCCTGCCCTTGTCGGCGAGGTCGAGCACCGCCGCGGCGAGCGGAAGCTGGAAGGTCGAGGCCATTGCGTAGCGCGACTCGGCGTCGAAGAGCAGCTCCCGGCCGGACCCGACGTCGATCGCCGCGACTCCGAGGCGGCCGCCGGGGCCGAGCGTGGCGCGGATCGCCTCCAGGCGCGCCGAGTCGGCGGCGGCGTCCGCCCCCGGATCCGGCACGGAGGCGCGGGTGCAGGCGGCCGCCGCGAAAGCGGCTCCGGCGGCGAGGAAGTTTCGGCGGTCGAGCATGTTCATCTCCCCTGCATGTCGTGGGCCTCGCCCGGCATCCGCACCGTCAGCGTCTCCAGTCCGGCGTCGAGGACGATCTGGCAGGCGAGGCGCGACGTCCTCGTCACCCTGGCCGCGAGGTCGAGCAGATCCTCCTCCTCCTCGACGGCCGGCGGAAGCTTTCCAAAATCCTCGGCGGCGACGATGACGTGGCATGTCGAGCAGGCCATCTGGCCCTCGCACGTTCCTTCGAGCGGCTGGCCGTGGGCCTGCGCGAGGTCGAGCAGCCGCTCGCCGGGCGCTCCGGTCACCTGCTGGATGTGGTTCCCGTCGGCGGAGACGAAGCGGACGATGGTCACAGGATTTCGTCCAGCTGGAGAAGCGCATGGCTCTCGACGATCGTCAGCGCGTCCAGAAGCTGCTTCTGAGTCGTGTAGCGGCCGAAGCCGAAGCGCAGGCTGGAGCGCGCCTGGCGGTCGCTGAGGCCCAAAGCGGCGAGGACGCGGCTCGGGCGGCCGGAGCCGCTGGCGCAGGCCGAACCCGCGGAAAAGGCGACCGAGCGGACCTTCGAGATGAGGCGGGCCGAGTCTATGCCGTCGCGGCGAAGGCTGAGATTGCCCCTGTAGCGGTGCTCGGCGGAGCCGTTGAGGGTCCAGGACGCCATCAGCTCGATCGCAGTCTCCCACAGAAGCTGGACATGGGCATGATCCTCCTCGGCCCGCTCCACGATCAGCCGGGCGGCCTCGCCGAAGCCGACGCACAAGGCCGGCGAGAGCGTACCCGAGCGCAGCCCCCCTTCCTGGCCGCCGCCGTGGAGGAGGGGATCGAGATCGATCCCGTCGCGCACCCAGAGGGCGCCGATCCCCTTGGGACCGTGAACCTTGTGGGCCGAGACGGCGACCATGTCGCAGGCGGCGAGTGGGAGCGGGACTCGGCCGAAGCCCTGAACGGCGTCGCACAGGAAGAGCGCGCCGGCTGAACGGGCGAGAGCGGAGATTTCGGCGATGGGCTGGATCACTCCGATCTCGTTGTTGACCAGCATGGCGGAGACGAGGCCGGTGGGGCTGGCGAGCGCGGCTTCGAGAGCGGTGAGATCGACGAGCCCGTCGGGCCGCACCGGGAGGATCTCGACGTCGAAGCCCCAGCCGGCGAGATAACCGACCGTATCGAGCACGGCGGCATGTTCGGTGGCGAGGGTGACGATGCGGCGGCGGTTTTCAGGGAGCCGGGCGGCGGCGCCCTTGAGCGCCCAGTTGATCGCCTCGGTCGCTCCGGAGGTGAAGTAGAGCTCCCCTCCCTGCAAGGGAGGGGTTGGGGGTGGGTAGGCGAGCGCAGCGAGACTGTCCGGCGCCTGAGTTTCGGCCGCCTTCGCCGGGCCCACCCCCCCCCCCCCCC
>DASVTA010000314.1:0-5049 GCA_036387815.1 Allosphingosinicella sp. | reverse complement strand
TATGAAGCCGTCCGCCGGGAGGCCGGCGGCGGCGGGAAAGGTCCAGAAGGTGGCGCCGTAGCCGTGCCCGGACGCCGGCTGGGCCGGACCGTGGCGGGAGACGTATGCGCCCCAGCCCGGCGGCAGGATCCGCTCGCCGTTCCACATTCCGTCGTT
This sequence comes from Allosphingosinicella sp., assembly GCA_036387815.1. Classification (GTDB taxonomy): domain Bacteria; phylum Pseudomonadota; class Alphaproteobacteria; order Sphingomonadales; family Sphingomonadaceae; genus Allosphingosinicella. Next base: position 4,893 of record DASVTA010000314.1, on the reverse strand, counting down.
CAGGTAGAGGAGGCCGAGGCGGCCGAGATCCCGAGCGGTGGTCCAGACCTGGCTGGAGAGGATGAAATTGCCCTGCCAGTCGGTTTCCGGAACGGTCCGGTTCATGCCGATCTTCCAGAGCAGCGATTCGAACGGAAAGGCGAGTGCCTTGTCCCCGTCGCCGAGCCGGGAGCGGAGTGCTCGGACGGCGAGGAGGATATCGTTGTTGGCGTAGCGGAAGCGGGCGCCGGGGGCGGTTTCGAGCGGCCATTGCGCCGCGTTCTCGGTCACCGAGCTGCCGCCGAAATAGGTGGCGTCGGTGCGGTTGCCGGCGGCGTCGCCGTGGAGGCCGCTCGCCATGCGCAGCAGCTGGTCGGTGGTGATCGCCGAGCGCGGGTCGCCCGGACTCCTCCATTCGGGAACCGGAGCCGGCGCGTTCACGTCGATGAGGCCTCGCTGCACGGCCGCGCCGACCAGAGTGCCGGCCAGGCTCTTCGCCACCGACCAGGTGCGCTGCGACATGTGCATGTCGAAATCGCCGCGATAGCGTTCGGCGACGATCTTCCCGTCCTGGACGACCAGCACCGCCGTCGTCTCGCTCCCCTGGCCGTAGGTGCGGCGGTCGAAGGCCGCCGCCACGGCGCCGGCGAGCGCCCGGGCGTCGCCCTTCGGCCGGGCCGACGCCCCCCGGTCGCCGTCCGGCCAGGGGAGCCGGTCGGCCCTGCCGACGGCGGGGTTCGCGCCCAGCCGCGGCAACAGCCGCACCGAATCCGCTCCGGCTCCGATCGGCAGCTGGGCGCAGCCGAGATGCGGCCTCCACGCGGCGATGCGGGGCGGCAAGCTGTCGCTGAAGGCGACGGAGACCGTCCTGGCTTCGCGGTCGATCTTCGCCTCGAGGGCCGGGATGAGCGGCTCGAGCTCGGGATAGATGCGCTTCAGATCGTCCTTCGAGACCTGCTCCTCGCTTTGACCGGCGTTGAACAGATCGCTGCACAGGAAGGACGCCTTGTAGCCGGCGGCGACGGCTCGGACATATTCGGGCCGGTCGACCTGGGCGGAGGCGGGCACCGCGAGGAGGAGCAAGGCCAGAACCGTCGCCGCAGCGAAGCCTGGGGCCCCGGGGGGTGAAGGCCGCCGGCGTTTTTCACCCCCTGGGGTCCCCGCCTTCGCTTGGACGACGTGATTGGCGATCATCACCTCCCCTTCCTCGGTCTCGGCCTTGGCTTAGCCGCCGTCCAGGCGTGCGACCGCTCGATGATCTCGCGGACCCGCCCGGGATCCTCGCTTGCGTAGCGGACGAGCACCGCGGGCCAGCCTTCGTAATGGGACGACTGCCAGAAGGTGCCTGGATCGGTTTCCTTCAGCAGCTCCACCGAGTCCGGATCGATCGCCACCCCGAACGAGCCCGCCTCCCGGCCCGTATAGAGGAAGGCCCGGCCGTTCACCTTGACCGCCGGCTTGCCGTAGCTCGTCGAGAGCTCCGTTCCGGGGAGCGCGAGGGCGAAGGCGACGGCGTCCTCCCAGCTCCCGATCGCCTCAGTCATCGCGCCTCGCCTTTCGCTGCTCGTCCCACCAGGCGAGCCGTTCCGCGAGCCTTTTCTCGAAGCCCCGGTCGGTGGGGGTGTAGAAGATCTGCGGCTCCATCTCCTCGGGCCAGTAATTGTCGCCGGAGAAGCCGCCCTCGGAATCGTGGTCGTATCGATAGCCCTTGCCGTAGCCGACCTGCTTCATCAGCTTCGTGGGCGCGTTCAGGATGTTCTTGGGAGGCATCAGCGAGCCGGTGTCGCGGGCCGACCGCCACGCGGCCTTCTGCGCCATGTAGACCGCGTTCGATTTGGGCGCGGTGGCGAGGTAGAGGCAGGCCTGGGCGATCCCGAGCTCGCCTTCGGGCGAGCCGAGGAAATCGTAGCTGTCCTTGGCGGCGATGCACTGGACCAGGGCCTGGGGGTCGGCGAGGCCGATATCCTCCACCGCCGCTCGGATCAGCCGCCGCAGAAGGAAGAGCGGCTCCTCGCCCGCGGTCAGCATCCGCGCCAGATAATAGAGCGCCGCCTGCGGGTCGGATCCCCGGATCGCTTTGTGGAGGGCGGAGATGAGGTTGTAATGGCCTTCCCGGTCCTTGTCGTAGACCGCGACCCGGCGATGGAGGAGGGCCGAAAGGGCGGCCGGGTCCAACGGCTCGGGCAGATCGACGGAGAAGAGGGTCTCCGCCTGGTTGAGGAGGAAGCGTCCGTCGCCGTCGGCGGTCGCGACGAGCGCGTCCCGCGCCTCCGCCGTCAGCGGCAGCTGACGGCTCATGATGGCCTCGGCCCGGTCGAGCAGCTTGCACAGGGCCGAAGCGTCCAGCCGGTTGAGGATCAGCACCTGGGCCCGCGAAAGCAGGGCCGCGTTGAGCTCGAACGACGGATTCTCGGTGGTGGCGCCGACCAGCACGACGGTGCCGTCCTCCACATAGGGCAGGAAGCCGTCCTGCTGGGCGCGGTTGAAGCGGTGGATCTCGTCCACGAAGAGCAGCGTCTGCCGGCCCAGCTTCGCATGCTCGCGCGCTTCGGCGAAGACCTTCTTCAGGTCCGCGACTCCGGAAAAGACCGCGGAAATGGCGACGAAGCGCATTCCGACGGCATCGGCGAGCAGCCGCGCGATCGTGGTCTTGCCGGTGCCCGGGGGGCCCCAAAGCACGATCGAGGCGAGCTTGCCGGCGGCGACCATTCGGCCGATCGCGCCTTCCGGACCGGTGAGATGGTCCTGCCCCACCACCTCGTCGAGGGCCCGGGGCCGCAAACGGTCGGCCAGCGGCGCGCTGTCGGGCGCCGCGGCGGAGGGCGTGGGCGGCGCGGGATCGCCGGCGAACAAATCGGCCATGACGCCGCTTCTAGAGCGGTCTCGTGTTGAGTTGAACCGCTAAGTCCGATGGCGATGGGCCCCTAGTCATCCCGGCGAAAGCCGGGACCCTCGGGACAAGGAGTCTCGGTGGGTCTCCCCGAGATCCCGGCTTTCGCCGGGATGACGGGAGCGCAAATGACTCAGATCGTGCTAAGATATATCATGACTATCTCCAGATAGGTTGGAGAAACAACATGCGCATCGGCTGTGGGCCTCGATTCACCTTCCGCGACATCCCTCCCGGCCTGATCGCGATGGGCTTCGGCCCGCGCGGCTGGGGCGGCGGGCCTGGCTGGGAGAGCGGAGACTGGAGCGCCGGGTTCGGCCGAGGCGGCGGCCGCGGCAGGAGGCGGATGTTCGAACCGGGCGAGCTTCGCCTCGTCCTGCTGAAGCTGATCTCGGACCAGCCGCGCCACGGCTACGATCTCATCCGGGCCATAGAGGAACTGACCCACGGCAGCTACGCCCCGAGCCCGGGGATCGTCTACCCGACGCTGACGATGCTTCAGGACATGGGCCTGATCCAGGAAGCCGCCGCCGAAGGATCGCGCAAGGCCTTCGCGGTCACGGCCGACGGCACGGCCCATCTGGCCGAACGCGCCGAAGAGGTCGAAGCGCTGTTCGAGCGGCTCACCGGGGCCGGCGAAGGCAAGCGCCGCGCCGGCGGCCGGCCGATCCAGCGCGCCGTCGGCAATTTGCTCTCCGCGCTCTGGCACCGGGTCACCGCGGACGGCACGACGGAAGACCGCCTGCACGAGATCGCCGCGATCCTCGACGAGGCGGCACAGAAGATCGAGCGGCTGAAGTGAAAACCCCCTCTCCCGCCTTCCGCGGGAGAGGGAAGGGCCCGCGAAGCGGGAGGGTTAGGGTCTGTACGCCGGACTCGGAAAAGACCCTCACCTCCCACCCGCGACGCGGGTGGGCCCCTCCTCTCCCGCGAAAAGCGGGAGAGGAATGATAAAGCGCCCCGGGAAATACGCCCCCGGGGCGCCAGATCGCGCCGAAAGGAGAAGTCGCGATCTTACTGGGAGTTGAGGGCGGCGGCGTTCACGTCGGCATCGTCGATGGCCTCTTCCTTGGCCTCGCCCATATCGCGGACGGCTTCCGCCTTTTCCTCGCCGGCCTCTTCGACGGCCTCGTTGCCGCTATTCTCGGTGACGGCCTCGATATTCTCGGCAACCGCTTCCGCGTTGTCCGCGACATTGTCGCCGAGGCTGTCGTCGCCCTGGCCGCCGCAGGCGGCGAGCGAGAGCAGGCCCGCGCCGAGCGCGGCTTTCAACGTGAACTTCATTTGCGTCCCCTTCGTCGGTCCCTGACAAAAGGACGCCCCAGCAACATGGGGCTGAGGCGTCCATGGGAGCCCCGCGTGACCGGTGGAGGCTCAACCGGAATCGGAAACGTGATGATCTGGGTTAAGTTCCGGGCGCCCGGTCATCCCGGCGAAAGCCGGAACCTCGGGAGAGACCTGCCGCGACTATTCTCGATGAGGTCCCGGCTTTCGCCGCTATGACGGCCTTGCCGGGGATGACTGGGTTAGATCAGTCCCGCCAACGGGCTGGAGGGATCGGCATAGCGCCGCTGCCCCATCCGCCCCGCTTTGTACGCGAGCCGGCCGGCCTCCACCGCCAGCTTCATCGCCCGCGCCATCGCGACCGGATCCTTCGCTTCGGCGATGGCCGTGTTCATGAGCACTCCATCGCAGCCAAGCTCCATCGCCACCGCCGCATCGGAGGCGGTGCCGACGCCCGCGTCGACCAGAACCGGCACCCTGGCGCCTTCGACGATCAGCCGGATCGTCACCCGGTTCTGGATTCCAAGGCCGGAACCGATCGGCGCTCCGAGCGGCATGACGGCCACGGCGCCCGAGTCCTCGAGCTGTCGGGCGGCGATCGGGTCGTCGACGCAATAGACCATCGGCTCGAACCCTTCCCTCGCGAGCGTCTCGGTCGCCTTCAGGGTCTCGCGCATGTCGGGATAGAGCGTCTTGGCCTCGCCCAGCACTTCGAGCTTCACCAGAGTCCAGCCGCCCGC
>DASVTA010000313.1:0-8957 GCA_036387815.1 Allosphingosinicella sp. | reverse complement strand
GCGGTGCCGCGGCGGCGGCGGCGGCGAATTCTCTTGGAGAAAGGCACCCGCTTCCCGTCAATTTGCTTGTGCGGCCGAAATCGTGCATAAGGTCCGGGCTAAAGTCGCATGCGACGGACATTTCCTTCCTCGGTTGGTTTTTCCTTCTCTTAAACGCTTCTAAAGCCCGGCGCGTCCGAACTCGGCGCCGCCGGCACTATCTACCAAAGGAAAACACCATGCCGACCGGCACCGTTAAATTCTTCAACCTCGACAAGGGCTACGGCTTCATCCAGCCCGAGGGCAGCGGCAACGACGCCTTCGTCCACATCTCGGCCGTCGAGCGCGCCGGCATGACCACGCTGAACAAGGATCAGCGGGTCAGCTACGATCTCGAGCAGGACCAGCGCGGCAAGACCAGCGCGGTCAACCTGCAGAGCGCGTAAGCCTCTCGAACCCCAAAAGAGGGCGTCGCTTCGGCGGCGCCCTTTTTTTTGCGTCCGCGCCGGAGGGTGCGGGTCGGTCTTCGAAGCCTTTCGCCGCCTTCGCCCTGCGTCCGCGCAACTTCGGCGCCTCCCGCTCATTCTCTCTCCAGCCGCGCCCCGGCGCCGCAGCCCAGTTCAGGAGAGTAAGAATGAGTATCTTCGGCAAGATCCGCGACGCCATCTTCGGCAAGGCCAAGGCCGCGCCCGCCCAGCCGCAGGCCCAGCAGCCCCAGGCGCAGGCGCAGCGCCCGCAGGCCCCGGTGGCCATGCCCCAGATCAAGCCGGCCGCGGCGGCGCCCGCCCAGCCGGTGGACGTCGACGTCGACGCCATCCTCGCCGATCTCGCCTCCAAAGACGGCGAGAAGCTCAACTACCAATCGTCCATCGTCGACCTCATGAAGCTGCTCGACCTCGATCCCAGCCTCGCCAACCGCAAGGAGCTGGCGACGGAGCTCGGCTACACCGGCGCCAAGGACGGAAGCGCCGAGATGAACATCTGGCTTCACAAAAGGGTGATGGAGGAGCTCGAGAAGAACGGCGGCAAGGTCTCCGCCTCGCTGAAGGACTAGACCCGTTGGAGGCGGGGCCGGCGCTCGGGCCCCACCCGGCGCCGCCCCGCCCCCGCCAGGGCCTTGCCCGCATGGAAAGGCGAAGGTCCCGGCTGGCGGAGAGTCGGCCTGCTTTTGCAGCCCCGGGCGGGCGGAGCGCGTGACCGGCGTCACGCCCCGGGGTTCGGGTCCCGGCCCCAACACAGGTTATGGCGTCCTGCGCCCCGATCCGGGAAGCGGCGGCGGGGCGGCGGCGACAAGGAAGGCACCTGCGATGCGCGTCCACCATCTCAACTGCGGAACCGATTGCCCGGTCGGAGGCGCCCTGTTCGACGGGCGCAGCCTCGGCCCGCTCGGGCGCCTGGTCTGCCATTGCCTGCTGATCGAGCATGACAGCGGCCTCATCCTCGTCGACACCGGATACGGCCTCAAGGACGTCGACCACCCGCACCGGCCGCCGCACCCGCGCATCACCCGGGCCATGCGAACCCTGCTCAACATCCGGCTTCGGGAATCGGAGACGGCGGTCCGGCAGATCGAGGCGCTCGGTTTCAAGGCCGCCGACGTTCGCCACATCCTGCTCACCCACCTCGACTTCGACCATGCGGGCGGGCTCGAGGACTTCCCGGGGGCGGCCATCCACGTGATGTCCGAGGAGTTCACCGCCGCCACCGGTCCGCGCCGCGGCTTCGTGCCCCGCAACCGGTATCGACCCTCCCAGTTCGACGAGGTCCGGGACTGGCAGCTTCATGCCGGCCCGTCCGGCGAACCCTGGTTCGGCTTCGAGGCCGTCCGAGGGCTTGAAGGCCTTCCCCCCGAAATCCTGATGGTGCCGCTTCCGGGCCATACCTGGGGCCATGCCGGGATCGCCATCGACCGCGGCGCCGAAGGCTGGCTGCTCCACGCCGGCGACGCCTATTTCTACCGCCATGAAGTCCGCCGCCGGGACCGCAAATGCACTCCGGGGCTGCGCGCCTATCAAACGATGATGGAGGTCGACCGCGAGCGCCGCCTGGCGAACCAGGCGCGGCTTCGGGCGCTTTCGATCGAACGAGCGGCGGACGTGAAGCTGATCTGCGCCCACGACCCGGTCGAGCTCGAGGCCGCCATGGCCGGCCGGACGCTCTGAGATCCAGATCGGGACGGCCGGCGGCGGCGCTCTGGACTCGGGCCGGGAATTTGGAGAGAAGCGCCGAATGTCCAGCCAACTCGAATTCTATCTCGCCCGCGCCGCCGAGGCTCGCGCCGACGCGGAGGCCGCAACCCTCGACAACGTCCGCAACCGCTGCCTTCGAGCGGCCGAGGCCTGGGACGCCATGGCATCGAGAGCCCAGCGCGGCGACACGATGCGGGCGCGCCAGGAGGCCGACAAGCGCGCGCTCGCTCAAGCCTCGCCGACGGAATGACCGGTCCCGGGATTAACCCCGGTTAGCGGTTGCCGGTGCCCATGGCAGATGCTAGCAACAGCGCTCGGCACCTGCTGAAGGAGCGACGCTCCCTTCTCGCCACGGGCCGAACGCATGCGCCGGCATCCACGCCGGCCACCAAGGTTGACGCTGCATGAGGCATTTTTCTCCCCACACGCTGCCCTCCCCAACGGGATCGGGCATTGCGGCCGGGGCATTGCGGCCGGGCATTTCAGCCGGCCTGCCACGCGCAGCAGAGGCGACTTTTTTCTTTTCAACCCGGACATTGAAGGCGCGCGCCGAACAGGCCGCGCCTTCGTCCATATTCGAGCGCGCGCTCGGCGCCGCCGCAAGGACGGCACGGCGCGCGTGGAGTGATTTCACTGACAATGCGCATGTTGATCGACGCGCGCCACCAGGAAGAAACCCGGGTGGCCGTGGTCAAAGGGAACCGGATCGAGGAATTTGATTTCGAATCCGCCGAGCACAAGCAGCTCAAGGGAAATATCTATCTAGCCAAGGTCACCCGGGTCGAGCCGTCGCTGCAGGCGGCGTTCGTCGACTATGGAGGCAACCGCCACGGCTTCCTGGCCTTCTCCGAGATCCACCCCGATTATTACCAGATCCCCCGCGAGGACCGCGAGGCCCTGCTCCGCGAGGAAGCGGAGCATGCCGCCGAGGAGGAGCGCCTGCGCGCCGCCGAGGACGCCCGCTACGAAAGCCGCGACGACCGCGAGGACCGCGAGGACCGCGACGAGGACCATGACGGCGACGAGGCCGAGCACGGCTATGACGATGAAGGCGAGGAGGGCGAGCCGCACGACGAGGACGCTCCGGCCCAGCCCGAGGCGGCCGAGAGCGCGCCGGAGGAGAATGCCGCCGACGAGCTCCGCCGCAAGCGCCAGAATCTGCGCCGCCGCTACAAGATCCAGGACGTCATCCGGCGCCGCCAGGTGCTTCTCGTGCAGGTCGTCAAGGAGGAGCGGGGCAACAAGGGCGCCGCTCTCACCACCTATCTGAGCCTCGCCGGCCGCTATTGCGTGCTGATGCCCAACACTTCGCATGGCGGCGGCATCAGCCGGAAGATCTCGAACGGCGCGGACAGGAAGCGCCTCAAGCAGATCATGTCGGACCTCTCGCTGCCCAATTCGATGAGCTGCATCGTCCGTACCGCCGGCTTGTCCCGCACCAAGACCGAGATCAAGCGCGACTTCGATTATCTCGCCCGCCTCTGGGACGAGATCCGCGAGCGCACGCTGGGAAGCTCCGCCCCCGCGCTCATCTACGGCGACAGCGATCTCATCAAGCGCGCCATCCGCGACATCTACAATCGCGACATCGACGAGGTGATCGTCGAGGGCGACGAAGGCTACAGGCACGCCCGTGCCTTCATGAAGCTGCTCATGCCGAGCCACGTGAAGCGGGTTCAGAACTATGTCGACACGGTGCCGCTCTTCCAGCGCTACGGCGCCGAGGACCAGCTCGCCGCCATGTACCAGCCCGTCGTCCAGCTGAAATCCGGGGGCTATCTCGTCATCAACCCGACCGAGGCCCTGGTCTCGATCGACATCAATTCGGGCCGCTCGACCCGCGAGCACAATATCGAGCAGACCGCCTACGCGACCAACATCGAGGCCGCCAACGAGATCGCCCGCCAGCTCCGGCTTCGCGACATGGCGGGGCTCGTCGTCATCGACTTCATCGACATGGAATCGAACGGCCATATCCGTAAGGTCGAGAAGGCGATGAAGGAGGCGCTGAAGAACGATCGCGCCCGGATCCAGGTCGGCCGGATCTCGTCCTTCGGCCTGATGGAGATGAGCCGCCAGCGGCTTCGCACCGGAGTGCTCGAGGCGTCCACCCGCCCCTGCCCGCATTGCGAGGGCTCGGGCCTGATGCGCACCGCCTCGTCGGCCGGTCTCTCGGCCCTTCGGATGCTTGAGGAGGAGGCCGCCCGCGGCCGCGGAAGCCGGATCGTCCTTCGCGCGGGACGCGAGGCCGCGGTCTACGTCCTCAACCGCAAGCGCGGCGAGATCGGCGAGATCGAATCGCGCTACGGCGTGGTCATCGAGGTTCTGATCGAGGAAACGTTCGAAGGCGCCAAGATGGCCGTCGAATCCTTCGGTCCGCCGCCGGCGGTGCGCCCCCGGGTCGAGCGGATCGTCGAACCGGAGGTCGAGGAGGAGGAGGAGTTCGCCGAGGAGCCGGACGACGACGAGGAGGAGGAAACCCCGGCGGCCGAGGAAGCCGGCGAGGAAGCCCGCCCCCGGCGTCCCGAGAATCGCGAGCAGCGCGAGCGCCGTGAGGAGAACGAGGATCGCGGCCGCAAGCGCCGCCGCCGCCGGGGACGCCGAGGCGGCCGCCGCAGGGAAGGCGAGGAAGGCGCCGAGCACGGCCCTTCCGAGCAGGACGTCGGTCCGGAGATAGTCCAGGCGCCGGAGTCCGAGGAACCCGACCGCCAATACGCGCCCCTGGCGGAGACCACGGACTCGGCGGAAGCCGTGCCCGCGGCCGCGCCCGAAGCCGAGGCTCCGGCCGAAGCGGAGGAGAAGCCGAAGGGCCGCCGCCGCCCCCGCGCCCGCCGCAAGGAAGAGGCGCCGGCGGCCGAGCCCGCGGCGCAGCCCGAAGCCGCCGAAGCTCCGGCGCCCGAAGCCGAACCGGCGCCCGTAGCCGAGGCCGCTCCCGCGGCCGAAGAGGAAAAGCCGGCCAAGCCGAAGCGGACTCGCCGGAAGAAGGCGCCCGAAGCCGAGGCTCCGGCCGAAGCTCCCCCCGAAGCTCCGGCGCCTGAAGCGGCCAACGACCGCGAAGTCGCGGCGTCCGCCGAGCCGGCGGCAAGCGACGAGGCCGCCGAGGCCGGCGAAACCGGTGAAACCGGCGAGCCGCGCCGAGGCTGGTGGCAGCGGACCTTCGGCGCCTGACGAACCGGCATGGGCGCGCTTGCTCGGGCGGGCGCGCTCATGTCAGGTTCAGCCCCGCGAAGGGATAGGAAGCGGCATGGCTGAAGCTAAGGTTACGCTGAAGGGGTGGAGCGTCTTTCTCGCCCGCCTCCTTTTCCTCCTCACCCTGAGCTTCGCGGTCGCGGGGCGCCCGGCGGCCGCGCAGTCGATCCTGCGCGACGCCGAGACCGAGGCGCTGTTCAAGGAGATGTCGCGCCCGATCGTCCAGGCCGCGGGGCTGAGGCCGGAAGACGTCCAGATCGTGCTCATCCACGACCGGTCGATCAACGCCTTCGTCGCCGGCGGGCAGATCGTCTACATCCACTCGGGCCTGCTCGCCGCCGCCGATACCGCCAACGAGGTCCAGGGCGTCATCGCCCATGAGGTCGGCCACATCACCGGCGGCCACGTCATCCGGATCAACGAAGGGATCAAGGTCGCCACCGGCATCATGCTTCTCTCGCTCGTGCTCGGCGCGGCGGCGATGGCGGCGGGCGCGGGCGAGGCCGGAATGGGAGTCATGGCCGCCGGCCAGCAGGCGGCCATGGGCAAGTTCCTCGCCTTCAGCCGGACCCAGGAATCGGCGGCGGACGCCGCGGCCGCGAGCTTCCTGGCCAAGTCCCGGACCAACGGCAGCGGCCTTCTCAGCTTCTTCAAGAAGCTGCAGAATCAGGAGTTCCGCTACGCCATCCCGCAGGACAACGGCTATATGCGCACTCACCCGCTGACCGGGGAGCGGCTCGCCGCGCTCGAGCAGTCGGTGAAGAGCGCTCCAGGCTGGAACTCGGCTCCCGACCAGAAGCTCGAAGCGCGCTTCCAGCGGGTGAAGGCGAAGCTCTCCGGCTATGTCGAGGACCCGATCCGGACGCGCGCGCTGTATCCCGACAGCAACAAGAGCGTTCCGGCGCGCTATGCCCGGGCCTATGCCTGGCACAAGAGCGCCTACCCGGACAGGGCGCTCGCAGAAGCGGAAAGCCTGCTCTCGGAAGCGCCGGCCGATCCCTATTTCCTCGAGCTCAAGGGCCAGATCCTCCTCGAATCCGGCCGTCCGACCGAAGCGCTGGAATCGCTCCGCCAATCGGTCAAATATGCGCCCGATCAGCCGCTCATCTCCGCCCTGCTTGGACACGCGCTGATCGCGACCGAGCGGCCGGACCATTATGAGGAGGCCAAACGCGTCCTTCGGGCCGCCATCGGCCGTGACAATTCCAATCCTTTCGCCTGGTACCAGCTCGGGATCGTCTACGATCGGGAAGGCGATCCGGGCCGCGCCGCACTCGCCACCGCCGAGCGCTACAATCTTCAGGGCGAGCCGCGCCTGGCCCTCGTGAATGCCGAGCAGGCCTTGAGGACGGTCCCCAGCGGAACCCCCGACTGGCTGCGCGCGCAGGACATCGCCATGGTGTCGCGCACCGAGGTGGAAAAGAAGAAAAAGAACCGTGGCAACTGACTCGGTCCAGGTCCGAAGGGGTTTCGGAGGGTGGAAGACGGCGATGGCGGCGGGACTGCTGGGAGCGGCCGTCGGCGGCGGAGCGGTCGCCTATGTGTCGCGCGAATCGGTCCGCGACTATCTTCTGGAAAATCCCGAGATATTGCCCGAGGCGATGGACCGGCTTCGCGAGCGCGAAGCCGCGAAGATGGTTTCGGCCAATCGCTCTGCGCTTGAGACCCCCTTCGCCGGCGCCTGGGCCGGCGCGAGCGACGGCGACGTCGTGCTGGTCGAGTTCTTCGATTACGCCTGCGGCTTCTGCCGCAAGAGCAATGCGGACGTGGACAGGCTGCTTCGCGAGGATCCGAAGCTGAAGGTGGTCTGGCGCGAATGGCCGGTGCTTGGCCCCGACAGCGAAACCGCCGCCCGGGCGAGCCTCGCCGCCGCCCAGGCCGGGCGGTTCAAATCCTTCTTCGACACTTTGTTCGCCGCCGGCCGTCCTACCCCCGAAGCGCTCGCCAGGGCGCGCTCCGCCGCCGGCCTGGCCGCCGATATTCCCGCCGAGGTCTCCGATCGCGAGCTGAGCAAGAATTTCCAGCTCGCCCGCGGCCTCGAGGCGACCGGAACGCCCACCTTCATCGTCGGCGACCAGATCCTCCAGGGCGCGGTCGGCTACGAAGTGCTGAGGGATGCGATCAAGGAGGCGCGGGAGAAGAAGGGTTAGGCGGGTGAAAGGGCAGCCCCCGTCATCCCGGCGCAAGCCGGGACCTCAGGTCGGACAGGGCGCCTCATCTCCACGAGGTCCCGGCTTTCGCCGGGATGACGGACGGCTCGGAACGCGCCATAAGCCCCCCATGCAATCCTATCTCCAGCTCCTCTCCCGGATCCTCGACGAGGGCGCCGAGCAGAAAGACCGCACCGGCGTCGGGACCCTGTCCGTCTTCGGCCATCAGATGCGGTTCGATCTCGCCGAAGGCTTCCCGCTCCTGACCACGAAGAAGCTCCACCTGCGCTCGATCATCATCGAGCTGCTCTGGTTCCTGAAGGGCGAGACCAACATCGCCTGGCTGAAGGAGAACCGGGTCCGGATCTGGGACGAGTGGGCGGACGAGGGGGGCGAGCTCGGCCCCGTCTACGGCAAGCAGTGGCGCGACTGGGAAGGGCCCGGCGGAGTCCATGTCGACCAGATCGCGAACCTGATCGAGCTCATCAACCGCGACCCGGCCTCGCGGCGGCAGGTGGTCAGCGCCTGGAACCCTGCCGACAATCCCAGGATGGCGCTGGCGCCGTGCCACTGCCTGTTCCAGACCCAGGTGGCGCGCGGCCGGCTCAACCTCCAGCTCTACCAGAGAAGCGCCGACGCTTTCCTGGGCGTTCCGTTCAACATCGCCAGCTACGCCCTGCTCACCCACATGCTGGCCCAGCAATGCGGGCTGGAGCCCGGGGTGTTCGTGTGGACCGGGGGCGACTGCCACCTTTATTCCAATCACCTGGACCAGGCGCGTCTCCAGCTGACCCGGGAGCCAAGGCCGCTGCCCCGCCTCGAGATCCTCCGCCGCCCCGAAGCGATCGACCGCTACGGATATGAGGATTTCGAGATCACCGGTTACGACCCTCATCCGCACATCAAGGCGGAGGTGGCGGTTTGAGCGCCGGCGCGCGCCCAGTGACCGTCCGCGCCGCGGAGGGGCTCGGCCTACTCGCCGCCGCGCTGGGGGCGGTGCGCGAGGCCTTCGTCTGGGAAGAAAGGACGGCCTTGGACGGCCCGGCGCTGGCGCTGGTTTTCACGTTGGCCGTGCCCCTGGTTACAGCCCTGCTTGTGCTTCTGGTGACGCGGCGAAGAAGCAAGGCGGCACTCGTCGTGAGCTTCCTCCTCGCCGCCCTCGCCTGGCTGACCACCGTCAAGCTCGGTCTCACCGACGGCTCCGTCGCCTTCACCGCGGGCGCCGCATCGCTGATCCTGCAATCGGCCAGCCTGCTGCTGATGCTGTCGCCGCCAGCCCTTCGCTGGCTGCGGGCGCCTGCGCATGGCTGAGCCCGCCGGGCCTCCGGTCGCGATCGTCGTGGCGCGGGCCCGCAACGGCGCGATCGGCCGGGACGGCACCCTGCCCTGGCGGATCCCCGCCGATCTCAAGCATTTCAAGAAGGTGACCATGGGCACCGCGATGGTCATG
>DASVTA010000312.1:0-1881 GCA_036387815.1 Allosphingosinicella sp. | reverse complement strand
CCGCTCTTGTCGATTGCGCTGATCTCGATCCGGCGGTTTAGAACGCGCTCCTCGGCGGTGGCATTGTAGCGTTCCAGCCCGCGGGAATGAGCGTCGCGATATTGTTCGGGAATGATGAGGTCCGCCATGAGCCGCCCCACGGCTTCGGCGCCCGTCCAGCCGAAGGTCTGCTCCGCCACCTCGTTCCAGCCCGCCACCAGTCCTTCGCGAGTCATCACGACGACCGCGTCGAGGGCCGTGTCGAGCACCGGTCCAAGTGTTTCAATTGCGGCGGTTTTCGATTTGCTGACGTGCACGGTCCCGGGTTAGAGCCGAAACGGTTTCCTGTCGATTGCGGATTTCCCGCGTGGATCAGCGCAGGCGGTAGTTCAGCCGCACGCCGATCGTGTCGAGCCCGGGATTTTGCGGGCCGAACAGCTGTGCGTGGCTGAGATGGACCCAGCTCGCCTCCACCGAGATCCGGTCGGTGAGCCGGGCGCCCAGCCCAAGCTCCGGGGCGAACAGGACCCGGGAGCCGAAATCGATGCGGCCGTCGCCGGGCGCGGGCCGGCGCGGGCCGGTGTGGACGGCAAGGCCGATGCCGGGGCGCACATAGACCCGGCCGCCGATCTTCCAAGAAATTCCGGCGGAGGCGAAATGGGTGTCGCCCGCGCTGTTGAGCGACACGAAGGCGTGCGGACTGGGCGCTCCGACGGCGCCGAGGAAGCCGATCCTCTCGCCGCGCCAGCCGAGCTCCACGTCGGCCCCCTCCTCGATTCCGCTTTTGGTGAGGCCGGTGTCGACGTCGTGGACGTAGAGTCCGCCGAACAGCTCCTGCCCCTGGGCGGGAGCCGCTGCGAAGGCGAGTGCGATGGCGATGCCCGCGAGAAATGACTTCATGGCACCGCAACCCGCCGCTGGCGCCGCCGGTTCCTTGCGGAACCGCTCCGGGCGACCGGGGTTGGAGGGCCATGAGCAACGACGACACCGCTCCCGGCGACGAAGCGCCGCCGGGCACCCCCGGCACCGGCGAGAATCTCTGCCGCCATTGCAACGGCTCGGGCGAGCATGACGGCGCACCCTGCCCCGTCTGCGACGGCACCGGCAAGGTGACGGAAGGGCTTGCGGGCGGCTGAGCGCCGAAGCGTTCGGGGAATCTTACTAACCCACATCAAAGGCTGGATTTCCCCGGAACTTGAGAGCGCGGGCCACGCTTGTCGGGCATCCCACTGCCCAAGAGGATTTCCCATGCTCCGCACTCTTCTCATAGCCTCCGCCGCCTCCCTGGCCCTCGCCGCCTGCGCGACCGACGGCGATATGGCGGCGGGCACCGCCGCCGCCGGCGACATGACCCCCGACGATCGCGCCGCCTACGTCCAGATGGCGGCGGCGAGCGACCTCTTCGAGATCCAGTCGTCGCAGCTTGCACTGTCGCGCGCGCAGAATCCCGAAGTTCGCGCCTTCGCCCAGCTGCTGATCGAGCACCACACGATGACCACCCAGCAGCTGACCGCCGCCGCGACGGCGGCCGGCACTCCGCCGAACCCTACCCTGATGCCGATGCAGGCCGAGATGATATCCCAGCTGCAGGGCGCGAACGGCGCCGACTTCGACCGGCTCTTCCTGCGCCAGCAGGTGCCCGCGCACGAAATGGCCCTGGCCCTCCACAGCAATTATGCCGGTCACGGCGACACTCCGACCCTGCGCACCGTCGCCGCCGCGGCCGTTCCGATCGTCCGCCAGCATTTGGAACGGGCGCGGGCGCTGAGGTAGCTTCCTTCCCGAGCTCGCTCGGGGAGGCGGACCGCCCGAAGGGTAGTGGAGGGGTAGTGCTCAGGCTTCTGCCACATACCCCTCCACCATGCTTCGCATGGTCCCCCTCCCCATGCTGCGCATGGGGAG
>DASVTA010000311.1:0-2599 GCA_036387815.1 Allosphingosinicella sp. | reverse complement strand
CGCGGCGCAGGATCTCCCCCACCACCGCAATCGACTCGACGTTGTTGACCGTTGTCGGGCAGCCATAAAGGCCCGCGCCGGCCGGGAACGGCGGCTTCAGGCGGGGCTGGCCCTTCTTGCCCTCAAGGCTTTCGATCTGCGCGGTTTCCTCGCCGCAGATATAGGCGCCGGCGCCGCGGTGGACGAAGAGGTCGAAATCGTAGCCCGATTTGGCGGCGTTCTTGCCGAGCAGGCCGGCGTCATAGGCCTCTTGCACCGCCGCCTGCAGCGTCTCCGCCTCGCGGATGAACTCACCGCGGATATAGATGTAGCCGGCCCGGGCGCGCATCGCATAGCCGGCGATCAGCGCGCCCTCGATCAGCTTGTGCGGATCGTGGCGGATGATCTCCCGGTCCTTGCACGATCCGGGTTCGGATTCGTCGGCGTTGATGACGAGGAAATTGGGCCGGCCGGGCGTCGGCGCCTTGGGCATGAAGCCCCACTTCATGCCGGTCGGGAAGCCGGCGCCGCCGCGCCCGCGAAGGCCGCTCGCCTTGATCTCGTCGATGATCGAATCTTCGCCGATCGCCATCAGCGCCGCGGTATCGTCCCAATCGCCGCGCGCCTGTGCGCCCTTCAGCCCCCAGTCCTGGAAGCCGTAAAGGTTGGTGAAGATCCGGTCCTTGTCCTCAAGCATGACGACCCCCGCAGGTCGTCACCCCGGCGGCAGCCGGGGTCTCGGGGAGACCCGCCGAGACTTCTCGTCCTGAGGTCCCGGCTTTCGCCGGGATGACGGGCAAGTTCATGACCACTCCCCCCGGTAATCGTGATTCTCGCTCACCATCGCCTGCAGGCTGGTCACTCCGCCCTCCGGATCGCTGGTCCGGCGGGCGACGCCCTGCGGCCCCGGCTTCGGAGTCTCGCCGCGAGCCAGAGCCTCCAGGATCGCGCTGGTCGTCTCGAAGGTGAGATCTTCGTAATTGTCGTCGTTGATCTGCACCATCGGCGCGTTTGCGCAGGCGCCCAGGCATTCGACCTCGGAAAGGGTGAAGAGGCCGTCCGGAGTCGTCTGCCCCTTCTTCATCCCCTTGGCCTTGCAGGCGGCGAAGACGTCGTCCGAGCCGCGAAGCATGCACGGCGTCGTTCCGCACACCTGAACGTGGAAGCGGCCCACCGGGCGGAGGTTGAACATGGTGTAGAAGGTCGCGACCTCATAGGTGCGGATGTAGGGCATGCCGAGATAGGCGGCGACATATTCGATCACCGGAATGGGCAGCCAGCCCTGGGTTCCCGTTTCCGCGCCCACCTGCCGCTGGGCAAGGTCGAGCAGCGGGATGACGGCGCTCTGCTGCCGCCCGGGCGGGTAGCGGCCGACGAGCAGCTTCGCCTTCCTGTCGTTCTCGGACGAGAAGGCGAATTCGCCCCACCGGGCGCGAACCCCGTCGAGGTCGGGGATTGAGTTGGGGAGGATATCAGCCATGAGCCGCGGAACTGCCCTTCTTGCCCAGCACCCGCCGAGCGAATGAAGCCGCCTCGATGAGGAGCGCCGCGGCGATGATTCCGAGCAGCGCCGTCGGAAATACGAGCAGCGCTCCGCCGCCCAGGCCGGGGCCCATCAGCACGGCGTAGGCCAGAAGCGCGGTGACGGCGGCGGCGAGGAAATAGCGCCGCGCCTTCGCCGGAAGCTGAGCGAGCACCAGCGCCGGCGCGAGCACGAACATCGCGAGCAACAGGGCCTGGCTCACCGGTCGATCTCCCCGAAAACGATGTCGAGGGAGCCGAGGATGGCGGTGACGTCGGCGAGCATGTGGCCGCGGGTCATGAAGTCCATCGCCTGGAGGTGGCTGAAGCCGGTGGGGCGGATCTTCACCCGGTACGGCTTGTTGGTGCCGTCCGCGACAAGGTAGATGCCGAACTCGCCCTTGGGGCTCTCGGTGGCGACGTAGACCTCGCCCGCCGGGACGTGGAAGCCTTCGGTGTAGAGCTTGAAGTGATGGATGAGCGCTTCCATCGACTGCTTCATCTCGGCCCGCTTGGGCGGCACCACCTTGCGGTCCAGCGAGGCGATAGGCCCGTCCGGAATGTCGCGGATGCACTGCTTCATGATCCGGACCGACTGGCGGACCTCCTC
Organism: Allosphingosinicella sp.; assembly: GCA_036387815.1. Classification (GTDB taxonomy): domain Bacteria; phylum Pseudomonadota; class Alphaproteobacteria; order Sphingomonadales; family Sphingomonadaceae; genus Allosphingosinicella. The sequence goes on along the minus strand of DASVTA010000311.1, from coordinate 489 downwards.
GGCGCGGACCATCATCCGGTCGTAGCAATCGCCCTTGGTCCCCACCGGCACGTCGAACTCGACTCGGTCGTAGACGTCGTAAGGCTGGGCCTTGCGAATGTCCCAGGGCACGCCGGCGGCGCGGATCATCGGCCCGGAGAAGCCCCAGGCGATGGCGTCCTCCCTGGAGACGGTGCTGATGTCGACGTTGCGCTGCTTGAAGATGCGGTTGTCGACGACGAGGCTGAGCGAATCCTCGAACATCGGCAGCAGCTTGGAATCGCACCAGGCGCCGATCTCCTCGAGCAGCCCGGCGGGGACGTCCTGATGGACTCCGCCGGGCCGGAAGTAGTTGGCGTGCATCCGGGCGCCGGACGTCCGCTCGTAGAAGTTCATGATGTCTTCGCGCGGCTCGAACAGCCACAGATTGGGCGTCATCGCGCCGACGTCCATGATGTGGCTGCCGATGTTGAGGAGGTGGTTCTTGATCCGGGTCAGCTCGGCGAAGAA
>DASVTA010000310.1:0-4754 GCA_036387815.1 Allosphingosinicella sp. | reverse complement strand
AATATGGACAGGCAGAAGGCCCTCGAGGCCGCCCTCGCGCAGATCGACCGGGCCTTCGGCAAGGGCAGCGCGATGAAGCTGGGCTCGCGCGAGGCGGTCGAGATCGAAACCATCTCGACGGGCTCGCTCGGACTCGACATCGCGCTCGGGATCGGCGGACTTCCGCGCGGCCGCGTGGTTGAGGTCTATGGGCCGGAAAGCTCGGGCAAGACCACGCTCGCCCTCCACGTCATCGCCGAGGCCCAGAAGAACGGCGGAACCGCCGCGTTCGTCGACGCCGAGCACGCCCTCGACCCCGTTTATGCCCGCAAGCTCGGAGTCGATGTGGACGAGCTGATCGTCTCCCAGCCCGACACGGGGGAGCAGGCGCTCGAGATCACCGACACGCTGGTTCGCTCGAACGCGGTCGACGTCCTCGTCGTCGATTCGGTCGCGGCGCTCGTCCCGCGCGCCGAGATCGAAGGGGAGATGGGCGACAGCCATGTCGGCCTTCAGGCGCGGCTGATGTCGCAGTCGCTGAGGAAGCTGACCGGCTCCATCTCCAAGTCCAAGTGCCTCGTCATCTTCATCAATCAGCTTCGGATGAAGATCGGCGTGATGTACGGCAATCCCGAGACGACCACGGGCGGCAACGCCCTCAAATTCTACGCGTCCGTCCGCCTCGACATCCGCCGCACCGGCCAGATCAAGGACCGGGACGACATCGTCGGCAACACGACCCGCGTGAAGGTCGTGAAGAACAAGGTCGCGCCGCCGTTCAAGCAGGTCGAGTTCGACATCATGTACGGCGAGGGCATCTCGAAGGTCGGCGAGATCCTCGACCTCGGCGTCAAGGCCGGGATCGTCGAAAAGTCGGGCGCCTGGTTCAGCTACGATTCGATCCGGATCGGCCAGGGCCGCGAGAATTCGAAGACCTACCTCAAGGAAAATCCCGAGGTCGCCGCCCGCCTCGAGCGCGCCATCCGCGGCAAGACCGACGAGGTCGCCGAGGCCCTGATGGCGGGCCCGAGCCCGGAGGACGACGTTTAGTCGGATGTTGTGAACTTCATGAACTTCGTCCGAATCCGGCGATTTGAAGAAAGATTTGGGTTCGCACAAAGCACACTAAGGGCACAAAGAGTCCGCGTAGCGGCTTATTTCACTGCCGATCCGGAAAAGCCCTAAGTTCGGCGTGGCTGGGCCTCTTGGTGAACTTTGTGTGCTTCGTGCGAAACAATTCGTGGCCTTCGGCCCGGGCGCGGCGCTTGGTGCTTGGCCTCGGCCGCTGAGTCAGCCCCGCCCGAACAGCCGCCCACGCTCGGTGGCAAGCAGGATGAGCAGGCCGACGGCTCCGAAGGCGGCGAACCCGCCGACCATCGGGATGAGCGTTCCGTCGAAGCGCTGGCCGACGAGGAGGCCGAGAAGGGCTCCGCCGATCGTGCCTATGGACCCCTGGACGGACGAGGCGGTGCCGGCGACATGGCCGAGCGGCTGCATCGCGAGGCTTCCGAAATTGGCCGAGGCGAGCCCGAAGCAGGCCATGGTCAGGCCCTGCAGGACGATGAACAGCCACAGGCTCTCGTCGACCGTCAGGACGATCCCGAGGTGGATGAGGGCGGACAGGGTGAAGAGGGAGAGCCCGGCATGGGCGACCCGGCGGGTGCCGATCCGCTCGACGATCCTCGAATTGAGCCAGGACGTGAAGGCCATCGGCAGCGCCACTCCGGCGAAGGTCGCGGCGATCAGCTCGGGCCGCTTGAAGACGTCGAAGACGATCTGCTGGATCGAGTTGATATAGCCCATCAGGCTCGCCATCATCAGGGTGAAGGCCAGCGTGTAGCCGAGCGACTGGCGGTTGCTCAGCGTCTGCCGGATCCCGTCCCAGATCGTCTTGAGGTTGAGCGGGCGGCGGTATTCCGGGTTCAGGGTCTCGGGCAGCCTCACCAGGGTCCACAGCAGCATGATCGCTCCGCCGAGCGCCAGGCCGAAGAAGATGGCGCGCCACGATGCGACCAGCAAGGTGAGCTGGCCGAAGAGCGGCGCGAGCATCGGAATGAGCAGGAAGACGAGGAAAGCCAGCGACATGATCCGGGCCATTTGCGCGCCTTCGAACCGGTCCCGAACGATCGACACCACGAGCACCCGGGTAGAGGCCGCCGCCCCGCCCTGCGCCATCCGCGCGGCCAGCAGCAGGGTGAAGCTCGGCGCGGCCCAGCAGGCGAGGGCGAAGGCGACATAGAGGACGAGGCTGACGATCAGCACCGGCTTTCGGCCGAACCGGTCAGAGAGCGGCCCATAGACGATCTGCGTCAGTCCGAAGCCGAGCACGTATAGCGAGACGACGAGCTGGCGCCGGTTCTCGTCGGCGACGTTCAGAGCCTCGCCGATCGCGGGCAGCGCCGGCACCATCGCGTCGATGGCGAGCGCGTTCAGCGACATCAGCCCGGCGATGAGGACCACGAACTCGCGAAATCCGGGGCGGGCGCCGGCAAGGTGGGGGCGGGGCGGCTGAAGCATGTCGATCCGTGGGGTTGAACGCGCATAGACGATGCGGCGGCGCTTCGGGTTCCGTGAAAATTGCCCAGTCCCCCTCCGTCATGCTGAACTTGTTTCAGCATCCGGCGACGAGCCGCCTCGTGGGTGGAGATCTGGACCCTGAAACAAGTTCAGGGTGACGATTGACTCTGCGTCGCCGCCCGCTGGACAAGGGGCACCGGCGCCTCCACAGCCGCCGCATGGAGACCAAAGGCACGATGACGGCGGGCGCATTGGAGCTTCGGCTGATCGGAGCCCCCACCGACCGTCATTCCTCCTTCCTGCGCGGCTGCGCCCTCGCGCCGCCGCTGATCCGCGACGCACTCTGGTCGGATCACGGCAACATGGCCGCCGAGTCGGGGGTCGAGCTGGGAGTCGACCTTCTCCTCGGCGACGCCGGAGACCTGCCGCTGACCGAGCAACACGGCGACGACGAGATCATTGCCGCGGCCGTCGCGCAGGCGGCTGCGGACGGCACCGTGCCCCTCGTCCTGGGCGGCGACCATTCGATCACCGTCCCGGTGATCGAGGCGCTGGCCGCCGCCCACGGACCGATCGAAATCCTCCATTTCGATGCTCACCCGGACCTCTACGACGATTTAGACGGCAATCCGCGCTCGCACGCCTCGCCCTTCGCGCGGATCATGGAGCGCGGGCTGGCGCGGCGGCTCGTCCAGGTCGGGATCCGGACCCTGAACCGTCATTGCCGGGAGCAGGCCGAGCGGTTCGGGGTCGAGATCGTCGAGATGCGCCGCTTCGCGCCCGAGGCGGTTCCGCTGCCAGGCGGCCCGCTCTACATCAGCCTCGACATGGACGGCTTCGATCCGGCCGTCGCTCCGGGGGTGTCCCATCACGAGCCCGGCGGCCTGTCCGTCCGCGACGTGCTGGCGGTTCTCGACCGTATCCGCGCGCCCATCGTCGGCGCCGATATCGTCGAATATAATCCGTCCCGCGACCTGAACGGAGTCACCGCCGTCCTCGCCGCCAAGCTCGTCAAGGAGGTCGCCGCCCTGTGCCACAGGAACAATCGATGATCGTCGTTCACCATCTCGAGAACAGCCGCTCGCAGCGGGTGCTGTGGCTGCTCGAGGAGCTCGGCCTGCCCTACGACGTCCGCCGCTACGCCCGCGACCGCAAGACGATGCTGGCGCCGCCGGAGCTTCGCCGGATCCACCCGCTCGGCAAGTCGCCGGTGATCGAGGATGACGGCAGGGTCGTCGCCGAAACCGGCGCCATCGTCGAATATCTGGTCGACTCGGCGGACGGCCGCCTCGGCCCCCCGGCGAGGCGGGACGACCGGCTGCGCTACCGCCACTTCCTCCATTATGCGGAAGGCTCGATGATGCCGCCCTTGCTGGCGATCCTGGTGGTTAGAAGGCTCGGGCTGCTCGGCCGGCCGGCGCGGGCTCCGCTGCAAAGGATGCTCGATCAGCATCTCGACTGGCTGGAGACGGAGCTGGCCGAGCGCCCCTGGTTCGCGGGCGACGCCTTCACCGCGGCCGACGTGATGATGAGCTTCCCGCTCGAAGCCTCGCGTCACCGCGGCGGCCTCGATGAGAGCCGGCCGAACCTGATCGACTGGCTGGAGCGGATCCACGCCCGCCCGGCCTACGGCGCGGCGCTCAAGAAGGGCGGACCTTATGCCTATGCCTGAGATCGGCCGCCGCGGCTTCGCCTTGGGCGCGCTCGCCGCCGGAGCGGCTTTGGCCGTCCGCTCATCGCCGCTTTCGGCGGCGGCCGAGCCCGCCCTCAAGCCGATGACCGGCGACGTCGCGCCGATCGGGACCGCGGAGCGTCTCGAGAGGCTCGCCAAGGCGCAGCGGCTGATGCGGCGCCTCGGGCTCGGCGCGATCCTGATCGAACCGGGCGCCTCGCTCGACTATTTCACCGGAGTCCAATGGTGGCGAAGCGAACGGCTCACCGCCGCGCTCATCCCCGCGCAGGGCGAGCCGGTCATCTTCACGCCCTTCTTCGAGGAGCCGTCGGTCCGCGAGAGCCTCAAGGTCCCGGCCGAGGTCCGGACCTGGGTCGAGCATGAGGATCCGCTGAAGCTCGTCGCCGGCGCCCTTCGCGACCGCGGGCTCGCCGGCCGTCCGGTCGGGATCGAGGAGACGGTTCGCTTCTTCGCGGTGGACGGCCTGAGGAAGGCGATGCCGGGGATCGAGCTTCGAAGCGGCGCTCCGGTCGTCCGGGGCTGCCGGATGATCAAGTCGCTCGCCGAGCTTCGCCTCATGCAGAAG
>DASVTA010000309.1:0-4976 GCA_036387815.1 Allosphingosinicella sp. | reverse complement strand
GTGGAGGCTGTCGTCGTACAGGTCGAGCTTGAACAGCCCGAAGAGATTGCCCTGCTCATCCTCGAAGGCCGGCAGATAGCCGACAGCCACGACAAGCAGAAACAACAAGAAATAAGCCCACCCGAACGCCCTCACCCTGTCCATCGCGATCCCCTCTGCGGCCCTGGAGGTCAGGCTAGCGGAGCCGGAGCGCGGCTGAAACCCCTCTCCCGTCCTTACGGGAGAGGAGGGGCCCGCCCGCGCAGCGGGTGGGAGGCGAGGGTCTTGCTGAGTCGGTGCAACAGACCCTCACCTCCCAAGCTTCGCTTGGGGCCCTCCTCTCCCGCGAAAAGCGGGAGAGGGTCTTGCGGGGTCAGCCCCGAAGCCTCGCGCTCTGGACGATGCGTTCGAATTCGGGGAGGCCGGCGTCGAAATAATGCATCTTCGCCGCGTCGAAGAGAGCGAGATAGAAGCGCCCCTCGATTATCGCGCCTACGGCCCTGCCCCTGCGTTCCACTTCGTCGCCGCCAAGATGGGCGTAATCGAACTGGAAACCCGGCCGGCCGAGGAAGTCGCGCGGCTGGAGCCCCGTCATCTCGAACCGGGTCGAGCCGGCGCGGATCCGGTAGAAGCTTTCGATCATCGACGCGATCTCGGTCGGGTTCATGTCGGCGCGAAAATTCGGGACCTTGCGGTCGGCCTTGCGCCTTTGCTGCACGATCCTCTTGTCGTGCTCGAGCCCGCCGATGAAGGTAAGCCCGTCGAGCAGTGGCCCGTTCAGGGTCCAATTCTCCTCGCGGTGGATGTCGTTGGGTCCTCGCGGCGCCTTGTTCCAGCGCGTCGTCGGGGTGACCGTCATCGTATCGCGGGCGACCGCCTCCGGTCCCGGCGTAACCAGGCTGTAATAGCGAAAGCCCATCGGCCCGCCGACGCCGCCGCCGGCGCATCCGGCGGTGAGCGACAACGCGGCGAGCGCGCTCATCAGATAGGCAGGGCGCATCGTTCGTCCTCCTCCTCCTCTCACTGGCTCGCCGAATGGCGGACCATCGCCGCGTCGGGGGCTCCGGGGGCGAGCGCGAGATAGCGGTTGAGCGCCGCTTTGCCCTCGTCCCTTCGGCCTTCCTTCAGCAAATGGTAGCCGTGCGCGCGCCAGGCTTCCGGAGGTGCGTCGGGATGGCGAACCGCCGCGGCGTAGCTCTGGCCGGCGAGCGCGCTGTCGCCCTTGCCGCCCTTGAGGCGCCAGACCTCGCCTTCGTAATAACGAAGAAGGCCGTTCCAGCCGTCCTGAGCGAGGTTTCGAAGGATGTAGAGGCTCGCGCCCGGATCGTTGAGCTTCACCTGGTCGTCGAGCAGGGTTTTCCTGTGCTCGCCAAGCGCCCGGAGATAGCGGTCGCGGCCGCGCTCCGTGGTGCGGGCCGTCGTCATCTCCTTTGCCGAGGCCCGAAGGTCGACCATTCGGGTTTCCGGGGCCGGATGGGTCTCGAGCATGGAATAGCGGCGTCGGTAGCGCTTGCCGCGCATGGCCGCGCTCGCCCGGCTCTCCTCGATCAGCTGCTGCCAGGTCTCCGGCATCGCGGCGGGGTCGTAGCCGGCCTCGCTGATCTGCAGCACTCCGATCGCGTCCGCCTCCGCCTCCAGCTCCCGGCTGTAGGAGAGGAGCGAAAGGATGGTGCCGAACTGCGCGAGCTGGACGAGATCGCCGGCATAGAAGCCGCCGGCGGCGCCGCCGACGCCCGCGCCCATGGCCAGGAAGTTGAGGGCGGTGGTCTTTCGCTTCAGATCGCGCCACAGCCGGATCTGGTGGCGGCGGAGGAAATGGCCGGCCTCGTGCGCTATGACCCCGGAGAGTTGCGCCTCGTCGCGCATCCGGAGGAGGAGACCGGTGAACACCACCATGAAGCCGGTGGGCGCCATGAAGGCGTTGAACTCCGGCACCCGGGCGACATAGACTCGAAGGTCCTTCGCCGCCGGGCCGCCGACCCGCTCGGCGAGCCCGCCCAGATAGCGGGCGAGCTTCGGGTCCCCCAGCAGCAGGTTCGACCCGGCAATCTCCTGCTCGACCCGTTCATATTGCTGCCACATGCCCTGCTCGTCCTTGGCCGTGGGACGGTGGCCCGGGCGGATGAGCGGCTTCATCGAGCGGGGGGATATGCGCGCTTCGGCGGCTCCCACCGCGCCGAAGCAGCAGGCGCAGCCGAAGCCGCCCAGTAAAGAACGGCGGGTTAGGGCGACGCTCAACGCCGGGCCCGGACGAGGCGCCCGGCCTTCATCCGGCCGAGCAGGCGCTCCACCATCTGGGCCGCGCCTTCGGGCGTGCGGATGTCGCCGAAGCTGACGCCCGGCATCATGCTCTGGGTCTGAAGGACGTTGAACCAGGCGACTTCCCCCGTCCTCAGATCGACCAACGAAGCATAAGCGGATTGGCCGCCGCCGCCCTGCGGAGCGCAGAAGCCGACGAAGCAGCCGGCGATCCCGAGCACCTGCAGCGCCACTCGGCCGCCCGAAGCGAAGCTGTCCTCGGCGTGAAGGAAAAGGGCATAGTCCATCCCGGTCGCCCGGCCGAACTTCACCGCTTCCTCGCCCAGCGTCCAGTCGATGCCCCGGCGGCGCTTGGTCGGGAGCTCGGCGCCGAGATATTTGTGGAGGGCGATCGAGTTGCCCACGGCGGCATGGAGCCGCTCCAGATCGGCGACGGTCTGCTCGCTCACGCCGGGTATCCCGCCCCTGGATGCGAGGATTCGGGTCTTGCCGCCGCGGCCGGCCTGCTGCTCCGCGAGCGCCTTGAGCAGATTGGCGCGCGCCTTCTCCGTCCAGTCGGCGCGAGGCTCTACCAGACCGCCGGCGGTCACCGAGCCGACAGTGACGTCCGGACGCATGACAATGAGGCTGTAATCCCCCTGGGGCGGCTCGAATTCGACGTCGGCGATCTGCCGGGTCTGGACGCAGCCGGAGAGGGCGAGCGAGGCGGAAGCCAAGGCAATGAGCGGGCCGCGAAGCATGGACTTGCTCCTCGAGTCGTAAGGGAGAGCGGAAAATCGCTATCCCAGAAGGACTTGGCGAGCCAACGCTTCGGTTGCGCAGGCGTTCCGATCCTTCCGCCGCCCGATCCTCCCCCTGATGCCGCCGACGCTTCCTGCCCGGCGCCCCGCGCGCTAGGAGGGAGCATGCTTACACTCCATTACCACCCCTTCTCCTCCTTCTGCCAAAAGGTCCTCGTCGCGCTTTACGAGCGGGAGGTGCCTTTCCGGGGGGTCGTCGTCGACCCGAGCGATCCGGAGCAGAAGGCGGCGCTCGAGCGAATCTGGCCGATGGGCAAGTTCCCGGTCCTGCGGGACGAGGAGCGGGGGGTGACCGTTCCGGAATCCACCCTGATCATCCAGTATCTGGACCGGGTGCATGCGGGTCCGCCGCCGCTGGTCCCGGTCGGCGCGGAAGCCGCTCTGAACGCGAATTTATGGGACCGCTTCTTCGACCAATATGTCGAGGCGCCGCTTCAGAAGGCGGTGGGCGACCGGTTGCGGCCGGAGGGTGCCCGCGATCCGCACGGAGTGGCGGAAGCCGCCGCCCTGCTCGACCGGGCCTACGATCTGCTGGAGGAGAGGCTGGGGGAAGCCGGTCCGTGGGCGGCGGGCGGGGACTTCACCGTCGCCGATTGCAGCGCGGCCCCTGCCCTCTTCTACTCCGCGATGGTGGTTCCCTTCGGTGGACGTGCTCGGCTGGGGGCCTATTACGCCCGGCTTCGCGCCCGGCCCTCCTTCGCCCGGGCCGTCGACGAGGCCCGGCCCTTCCGGCCGTTCTTCCCGCTGCCCTGGCCGGCCGGGTGGGATTGAACGCCATCCCGGCGGAAGCCGGGACCTCAGGGCGCTAATACGCAGCGCCTTTACTCGTTGAGGTCCCGGCTCCCGCCGGGATGACGCGGTTACGCCGCGACGTCCCAGACGTCGTCCCGCGCCGGATGGCTGGAGACGAACAGGCCGGCGCCGGTGCGGGCGGTCTCCGCCAGCGCCAAAGCGGTGCCGCAGAAGCCGCATTCCGCCGAGAGGCGGCCGATATACCAATGGGTACGGCCGCAACCGGGGCAGCGATTGACCTCGCCCGAATGGTAGAGGACCTGGAACCCGCGCCGAGCCGGATCATGGGGGAAGCTCCGGCCGCCTTCGATACTCGTCAACATCGTCTTCTCTTTCATCGCCTCACCGCAGCACCGGCTGCGATGAGCCGTTGTTTTCCATAGACGGATTGAACGCAAGATGAATGTTGCGAGTCCGACACAATGGAGACCAATTTGTGGTTCTGCGGTGACACAGTTGCAACCGAGGGGGTCGGTTTGCCCTGTTTCCGGCGACGGGTCGCCCGAACCGGGCTCCAACCGACGGTTGACTCACCCGTGATCCCGGCGGAAGCCGGGATCTCGTCGCGACCCGCCGAGACTTCTTGTCCTGAGGTCCCGGCTTTCGCCGGGATGACGGAGAGTTCTATGATCTATTTCGAGGATCTGGAGATCGGGCGGGAAACCGAGTTCGGCCGCTATGAAGTCACGCGTGAGGAAGTGCTGGACTTCGCCCGCAAATACGACCCGCAGCCCTTCCACCTGTCCGACGAGGCCGCGGCCAAGACCCACTTCGGGCGGATCGCGGCGAGCGGCTGGCACACCTGCGCGATGACGATGGCGGTGATCGCCCGCTACGTGGTGCAGGACGAGCAGGCTGGCCTGGGCTCTCCCGGAGTGGACGAGCTCCGCTGGCTCAAGCCGGTCTATCCGGGCGACACGCTGATCGTCCGGAGCACGATCGTGGAAAAGACCCCGTCGCGCAGCAAGCCCGACCTCGGCTCCTTCCGCTCCGCAACCGTCGTCAGCAACCAGGACGGAATCCCGGTGCTGACCTTCACTTCGATCGTCCTCATCCGGCGTCGGCCGGCCGCCTGAACTCCCGTCGTCCCGGCGAAAGCCGGGACCTCAGGAAGCCAAACGCGGCATTCGTCACCCGACGAGGTCC
>DASVTA010000308.1:0-3507 GCA_036387815.1 Allosphingosinicella sp. | reverse complement strand
CTCGCGGAGGCGGGCGCCGTAGAGCTCGGAGACCGGCGGGTGCTTGCGGATCTCGGAATACATCAGCGGCTGGGTGAAGCTCGGCTCGTCGCCTTCGTTGTGGCCGAAGCGGCGGTAGCACCACATGTCGATGACGATGTCGCGGTGGAAGCGCTGGCGATATTCGATGGCGAGCTTGCAGGCGAAGGTCACCGCCTCCGGATCGTCGCCGTTGACGTGGAGGATCGGCGCCTGGACAGACTTGGCGATGTCGGAAGGGTATGGTGACGATCTGGCGAACTGTGGGCTGGTCGTAAAACCAACCTGGTTATTGATCACATAATGGATCGTGCCCCCGGTGCCATAGCCCGGGATCCCGGAGAAGCCGAAGCATTCGGCGACGATGCCCTGGCCGGCGAAGGCGGCGTCGCCGTGGAGAAGGACCGGAAGCACCTCCCCTTCCGCCCCCGGGCCGTCGCCCCGCCCGACCTGGAGCGCCCGGACCTTGCCGAGGACGACCGGATCGACCGCCTCCAGATGGCTTGGGTTGGGGACCAGCGACATGTGGACCTGGATGCCGTCGAACTCGCGGTCGGACGAGGTTCCGAGATGATATTTGACGTCGCCCGAGCCGCCGACGTCCTCCGGATTGGCGGAGCCGCCGGCGAATTCGCTGAAGATGGCGCGGTAGGGCTTGGCCATGACGTTGGCGAGGACGTTGAGCCGCCCGCGATGCGCCATGCCGAAGACGATCTCGCGGACGCCGTACTGGCCGCCATATTTGATCACGCTCTCCAGCGCCGGGATCATCGATTCCCCGCCGTCGAGCCCGAAGCGCTTGGTGCCGACATATTTGCGGGCGAGGAACTTCTCCCACTGCTCCGCCTCGATCACCTTCTGGAGGATCGACTGCTTGCCTTCGGGCGTGAAGCGGATCTCGGCGTCGCGGCCTTCCAGCCGCTCCTGGAGGAAGCGGCGCTCGTCGACGTCGTTGATATGCATATATTCGAGGCCGACATTGCCGCAATAATTGCGCCTGAGGATCTCGACGACCTCGCGAACCGTCCCCTGCTTGAGGCCGAGCGCTCCGCCCAGCCAGACCTGGCGGTCGAGCGCGGCTCCGGTGAAGCCGTGATATTCGGGCGTCAGATCCTCGGGCATCTCGCGCTTGGCGAGGCCCAGCGGGTCGAGATTGGCGGCGAGATGGCCGCGCACGCGGTAGGTGCGGATCAGCATCATCGCGCAGATCGAATCGTTGGCCGCCTGCTCGACGTCCGCCGCCGGCTTGCCGGAGGCGACCGCCGCTTCCTTCGCCTTGGCCGCGACCTTCTCGATCGTCATCGAGGTGGGGTCGAGCCCCGAATTGAGCTCGTCGAGCTCGGCGACCGGCCAGTTGCCGCGCGCCCAGCTCGGTCCCTGCTCCCGTTCGCCGATGCCGATGCCGATGCTGTCCAAGTTCAAATCGCCTTTCGAGACTTCTACCGTCGATACCGCCGCATGTTCCCGCCCCGCCCCGTCATTGCGAGGAGCGAAGCGACGAAGCAATCCAGCCCTACGTCGGACGCCGCACTGGATTGCTTCGCTTCGCTCGCAATGACGGGCGAAGCAGCGGGGCCGTCCCCCAGCCTATCCCTTCAAAAGCGCCGCGAGGGTCGACCCGAGCTCAGATGGGCTCGGCGACACCGTAATACCAGCCGCCTCCATGGCGGCGATCTTGTCCTCGGCGCCGCCCTTGCCGCCGGAGACGATCGCCCCGGCATGGCCCATGCGCCGGCCCGGAGGCGCGGTTCGGCCGGCGATGAAGCCGACGGTCGGCTTGCCGCGCCCGGCGCGGGCCTCGTCGGCGAGGAACTGCGCGGCATCCTCCTCGGCCGAGCCGCCGATCTCGCCGATCATGATGATCGACTGCGTCTCCGGATCGGCCAGGAACAGCTCCAGCACGTCGACGAAATTGGTGCCGTTGACCGGATCGCCGCCGATCCCGACGGCGGTCGTCTGCCCCAGGCCCGCATTGCTGGTCTGGAAGACGGCTTCGTAGGTGAGGGTTCCGGAGCGGCTGACGACCCCGACCGAACCCTTGCGGAAGATGCTTCCGGGCATGATCCCGATCTTGCATTCGCCCGGAGTGAGCACGCCCGGGCAGTTCGGTCCGATCAGCCGCGACCTGGAGCCCGAAAGCGCCCGCTTCACCCGGACCATGTCGAGCACCGGAATGCCCTCCGTGATGCACACGATCAGCGGCACTTCGGCGTCGATCGCCTCGAGGATCGAATCCGCGGCGAAGGGCGGCGGAACGTAGACGACGCTGGCGTCGGCGCCGGTCTCGCGGACCGCCTCCTGCACCGTATCGAAAACGGGGAGGCCGATATGGGTCTGCCCGCCTTTGCCGGGAGTCACACCCGCGACCATCTTCGTTCCGTAGGCGAGCGCCTGCTCGGTATGGAAGGTGCCGGTCTCCCCGGTCATTCCCTGGGTGATCACCTTGGTATTCGCGTTGACGAGGATCGACATGTTGCTCCTGTCCGAAATCTCTAATGGGCCATGAGGACGTGGATCGTCCTGGAATCCCGCTTCCCCGCCCCATATCTGAAAATCTGGTTCGGTTTCTTGACGCTGTACCGGCGCATTCCGGCGCCGGGTTCGAGAAAGCCGCCCTTGACGCGGGGGTCGCTCTTCAGCGCCCGGTCGACGGCGTCGGAATCGAGGTCCCACGCCGAGATCTCGCAATGCCTCATCTTCGGCCGGGCGGGCACGTCATAGATCAGCACGGTGAGCGGCAGGCCGTCCTTGTCCAATGTCCAGACGTTGCTGGGACGATAAGTGACGTTCGGATTGCCGCCGACGGTTATGCTGCTCTCGCCCGGAAGCGCCTTGGAATCGGCCGGCATCCAGCGCTCCGCCGCCGCCAGCTGCCGGACCGCAGCCGGAGCCGCCCGAGTGCCGACGCAGATGCGAAGCGCCTCGGCGGCGAACCGCGCGGAGGGCTCCTGGGCGAGCGCCGGCGCGCCCCAGGCCGAGCCGAGGGCGGCCAAGCCCAGGCAGAAGCCGCGGGGGCCGTTAAGGTTCGGCATTCAAAAGCCTCCGATGGCCTGGGCGGTAAGGATGTTACCGCTGAGGCCGAACCGCTCTCCCAGCATGTGCTTCTGGGGAACGTGGCTGACCTCGACGGTGATGCCCTCGCGCCACCCCGCCGGCTCCCACAGGCGCTTCGACAGGCCCGGCGCCGGTTCCTGCACCCCGGTGGGCGGCTTGCCCATCCAGCGCTCCAGGAGCTTGGCGTCGAGCGGCGCCGTCGCCTCGAAATCGTACAGCCTGCAGCCGGAGCCCCAGAAGCCGGTCTTGTCCTGGTAGCGCGACACGATCAGGAAAATGTCGCGTCCGCCGACGGAGCGACGGAAGGTGGCCCCGGTCGAAGTGCCGTCCTTCTCGACCGCGTCGCGCCCCAGCTTGACCAGGCGGGCGATCCGCGGATCGCCGTCCTCGGCCATGGCGGTCCAGCCGGCGCGGGCGGCGTCCGCTTTCATCGGC